>JACPPX010000045.1 GCA_016190785.1 Chloroflexota bacterium | reverse complement strand
GCTCTCCACCAAGGGCTTTGCCCGGCTGACCCGGATGCTACTCGACTTGGCCGAGGAGCATTGCTCTGGCAAGATGGTTCTTGTCCTGGAGGGGGGATACGACCTCCCCGCCCTCTCCGCTTCCGTGGCCGCTACCTGTACAGTCATCTTAGGTGAAGATCCTCAGGACTCCCTGGGCCAGTCCGCGGAGACTCCCTACCCCCTCGACGACCTATTATCGAAGATCAAGGAAATCCACCGCCTAGCATAACCTCTGCTCCTATTGGTTGACACCCCCCAGAAAGAGTTGAATAATTGAACTAGCATGGCTCCAATAAGCCTCAGCACCTACCTGGCCCAGGCCCGCTCCGATATCCAGAACGGGAATCTGGAGGAGGCCCGGGAGATCATCGAGCATCTAGCGACCCTCTATCCCCAGCATCTCAAACTGCATGTGCTGCGCGGGGAATTAGCCCTGGCCCAGGAGGATTTCACCGCCGCAACCGAGCACTATGAGCGGGTGGTTGACCTCGACCCGGAGAATGCCACAGCCCACCTCGCCCTGGCCTCGCTAATAGAAGAGGATGATGTACTCGCCGCCATCGGGCACCTGGAGCGGGCGAGGGAACTGGATATCGGCAACCAAGAAATCAGCCGCAACCTGGCCCGGCTGTACACCCTCCGCGATGGTGAAGAGCCTAAGGAGATGGGCCTGACCAAGGCTATGTTCGCCCGCATGCTGGTGGAAGGGAGAGAATATGCTCGCGCCGAAGAGGAACTCCGCACCCTCCTCGCCCAGGATCCAGAGCGCACTGACTTGCAGATTCTCTTGGCCCGCGCCCTATTTTTCCTAGGGAGATCCTGGGAGGCAGCGTCAATCTGCGAGAAAATCCTGGCCGCGCTTCCCAATTCTTTACCGGCCCTCATCATCCTCGGCTCGATACACTACAAAAACGGCCTCCCCAAAGAGGCTCAACCCCTCCTGGAGCAGGCGCGGAGTCTGGATCCAGAAAATAAAAGGGCGCAGGAACTTTTAGGATATGAAACTCCCCTTGCCCTTGAGGAAATAATGACTCCCCTCGTCGGGGAGGAGATCCTTCCCCCTCCCCCGCCAGTTATCGAAGAATTGGCCGAGGAGGCCCCCTTACCTCCAGCCATGGAAGAGGCCACACCGCTGGCTGAATCCCCCGAGGTCACTCCCGAGCCGGCCCGGCCGGTGGAGGAATACATCCCCAGCGAGGAGAAGGTGGCCGAGCCTTCACCCGAGGAGCCGATGGCTAAGCCGCCACTCACCGAAGAAGAAGTGGGCGAAGAAATGGCTGTCTCCCAACCCCCGGTCGAGCCGCTTGCCGAGGAGCCGCTGGAGGCCGAGCAACTCAAAACGCCTCTCGAGCAGGCTCTCGAATTTTTTAACGCCCATCCCGATGACCCCCAGGCTCGCTTGAACCTGGCCCGGGTCTATGCCCAGCATGAAAACTGGGTGGAAGCCATCGGCCATTACCGTGCCCTATTCGATGCCGGGCCGCATGCCGTTTTTCAGGTCATCTCCGACTTGGAGCAATTGGCCGCCAAATCCGAGGCCACGCAACTCCAGCAACTCCTGGGGGATGCCTATTTGGTGGCGGGAAGGGTGCCCGAGGCCCTGGCTCAGTACCAGAAACTATTAGCCAAATCAAAATAAAGGTGGAGAAAATGGCCGCCAATCTCTATGAGAGAACCCTAGTGTTTTTAAAGCCCGACGCCGTGAAGCGTGGCTTGGTGGGTGAGATACTGCAACGCTACGAAAAAGTCGGACTCAAAATCCTAGCCATGAAGATGGTCCAGATTGACCGCGACTTTGCCCAGGGCCACTATCCCAACACCGCGGAGTGGATCCGGGGGATGGGGGAGAAGACTCTGGCCACCTACAAAGAGTATGGCAAGGACCCGCTGAAAGAAGTGGGCACCGCCGACCCTAACGAGATCGGGGAGATGGTCAAAAACTGGAATATTGACTATCTGACCTCCGGCCCGTTGGTGGTGATGGTCTTGGAAGGACTGCACGCCATCGCCGTGGTGCGCAAGATGTGCGGCAACACTTTACCCTATGCCGCCGAGCCGGGCACCATCCGCGGCGATTTCTCCACTGCCTCCCCCATCGCCGCCAATATGCTCAAGCGCGCCGTGCGCAACCTGATCCACGCCTCCTCCAACCAAGAGGAGGCAGAGCACGAGATCAACTACTGGTTCAAGCCGGGTGAGATTTACGAATACGAGAGGGGTGATGAAGAGGCGATGATCTGAAGGAATCGGAAATTCAGATCACCACTCTCGACAAAGGAGGATTACCATGTCGGATGAAACATTGAGTGCTTTTTCATTTCGCTGGCGCAGTTGGCTGGGCCTTACGGTTGTGCTATATCTGCTCTACGGCGCGGCCAATGCTTTTTTGTCAATATATCCACCGCTACTGCTCCATATAGAAGGGTTTAGGGGGACGGGATTCTTAGTGGTGCCGACCGCAGATAGTGCTCTTCTTGGACAAACCCTAGCGGACCTGGAAAAGGCCGACCCGAGATTAGGCGCTTTTCTCCTGGCGATGATGGATGCCATGTGTGCCTTTATGATGGCTTATGCTATTCTCCACATCGGGGTCACTTGGTTTGCCCTCCGCCGAGGACAAAGATGGGCATTGTGGGTGCTTCTCCTTGGCGCCTTGACCATCCCTCCGTATTACATTGCGGTAAGCCAGGTCTACGCCGGCTACGGTGCGCCATTTTCCCCATTGGATTGGGCTTTCTTTATCGTTCCCTATGCCATCGCCCCCTTCATTTTCACGATACTAGGTTGGCTTGGGTTGCGGGAAATTAAGTTTTTTGTGCTGTCAGGAGTTACCTCCTGACAGCCACACCTTTAGGCACATTATAGGGGAGTGGCTTGTCCCCTCCCGATTTTTCGCAATTCACTACTGCATCCTCACCACCAAGGGGGCCTCGTGCCACAGCCGCTCCAACTGGTAATACTCCCGCACCGGCGGGGTAAACAGATGGACAATTACTCCTCCATAATCCAGCAGCACCCACCCCGACTCCGGTCCCCCCTCCATATTCAGCGGTTTCTCTTTCTTCTTCTCTAACTTTTCCAACAGTTCGTCGGAGAGGGCTTTGATCTGCCTTGCGTTGGCTGCGCTGCCGATGACAAAATAATCGGTAAATGACGAGAGGGGGCGGAGGTCGAGGATCACGATGTCCCACCCCTTCTTATCATAGATCACCTCCATCGCCTCCCGCGCCAAATCGCCGGGTTCCATCATCGCTCCAAAAGGATTATAACATGCCATAAAAACAGCCCCGCTATCCCACGAATCGGACAGCGGGGCAAGTTGGTGGCCTAAGCAACCTATAGCTTAACCACATCCACCGCCGATGGGCCCTTGGGGGTATCCTCGATGGAAAACTCCACCCGCTGGTTCTCCTCCAGGGTGCGGAACCCCGCCCCCTGGATGGCCGAGAAGTGGACAAAGACATCCCCCTGCCCCGGGGTATCGGGGGTGATGAAGCCATAGCCTTTGCCGGGGCTGAACCACTTCACCGTGCCGGTGTGCCTCACCTTCTCCACCGTTACCTCCTTTCCTTAATGCTGACCGCTGGACTTGGCCACCTAAAAAGAATTCGCTGCGGCCCAATTCGACCTCAGCGGTAAGAACTCTACCCCACAAAACCAACCACAGTTACCCCTGCAAACGAAAGCATCATTTGATGCCACAAATCAAGGGCTTTGTCAAGGGTACTACGCGAACTAGCGGCTGGCCAAAAATACCCCGGCCAGGATCAACCCCGCCCCACCAAGCAGCGAGGGGGTGACTATCTCTCCCAGAACCAATACTCCCAGATAGGCTGAGACCGCGGGCATTACATAGGAGGGGAGAGTAGAGGTCGTAGCTCCATAGCGCCGAATCATGTAGAAGAGCAAGAAAAAGCCAAAGAAAGAGCCCACAATTCCCGTGTAGAGCACCGAAAGCCATCCCCGCAATCCAATGGCCATGAGATTCACTGGGTCCAGGGATAGAGCCACCGGCACCACCACTATCCCGGCGACAATGGTCTGCAAAGCACTCACCGTAAGGGCATCCACCCCCTGCAACCGTCTTCGGGTGTAAACACTGGCCACGGCGATGGCCACCACCCCTCCCAGGACCAAGACCTGAGCCCGAACATCCCCCGCCGCTCCACTTCCCACCAGCCCGGTGGTGCGGGTAATCAAGAGGAATATCACCCCTGCAAAAGCCAATAGCAAGCCCGCCAACTTGATCCCGGTCAGCCTTTCCTGAGCCAGCCATAAATGGGCCAGCACCGCGGTGAATAGGGGGATAGTGGCCAGATAAATGGCCAGGACTGCACTGGAGATGAACTGGGCGGCAATAGTAAAGGCGATTATCGGCACTGCGGTATTGGTGATCCCCACCAAGCCAATATCCAAAAGCCGATCCCGCTCTCGCGGCCATTTCCTGCGCAGCAAAATCATAGTGAGAACAAAAGCAGCGGTGGACACCACCAAACGCAGGGCCACTTGGACTAGCGGCGAGATTTCTGTGAGCCCTAGGCGGAGCATAACCACCGAACTTCCCAGGGCCAATCCCGTCACCAGGATGATAACCAGTCTTAGCACATTCACCTCACTACGGCAAAATTAATCAGATATTATATGAGATAAAAGCCAAATCCAGTATTCCTGGGCAATTGACAATGAGCAGGGGTGAGAGGTATATTGCTATTATGTTTTCCACATTAAGTCCATTTGAGCCGCCGGAGCACCCCCTCGCCCCATTTGGGGGAGAGGGGGCTTACCCTTCCCGTTGCTAATCGGTCCTGACCGGACTATATTCCTTGATAGAAATCATGGAAGATCTGAGCCTGAAAATTCTCTCCCAGTACAAAACCATAGCCATCGTTGGCCTCTCCCCCAAACTGGATCGATATAGCAACTACGTGGGCCAGTATCTCCAGTCCCAAGGCTACCGCATCATCCCCGTCAACCCCAACTATCCGGAAATCCTGGGGGAAAAGAGTTACCCCGACCTCCTCTCCATCCCCGAACCAATCGAGGTAGTGGAAATCTTCCGCCGCCCGGAGGATGTGCCCCCCATCGTTGACCAGGCCATCAAGAAGGGGGCCAAGGTTATATGGATGCAAGAGGGGATAGTTCACGAAGAGGCGGCTAAGAAGGCACGGGAGGCGGGACTATTAGTAGTCATGGACCGCTGCATGCACCGAGAGCACCTCCGTCTCACCGCCGAAGGCAAACTATAGCGTCGGTCTTTAGCCCGACGAATTATTAGGACTGGGGGGAACCAGTGGCCTCCCGCTTATTTTCTTAACTGGAAATTGGCGACTGGCAATTGGAAATTTCCCCCTTCACCACCCCTCCCACCTCCCGGATACGGTGGGCCGCAGCCGCGGGGCTAATTCCATGAGCACCCAGTAGCCGAGCCGGGAATAGATGTAATCGAAGGCTCCGGCAGAGCGCACGGCATGCCCCCCGAAGCCCCGCTTGAAGCGATACACGCCCCATAATCCGCCTTTCCGCTCCATAAAATCCTGCGGCTCTCCGACCCTCCCCACCTCATCGGGGATGCCCCACAAGTCATAGGTGGTGCAGCCCCTCTCTTTGGCCCAGAGCATGGCCTGCCACTGGAGAAGATGGTTGGGCATTACCTCCCGCTGCTCCTGGGAGGATGCCCCATACAGGTACCAGGCCCGCTTCCCCCACACAAAAGCCATAAGCCCGGCAATAACCTGACCATTAAAAGTGGCCAGGAGCAAACGGCAGCGATCGGCGAGGGAAAAAAGCTGCCAGGCCTGGCGATAATAATCCTCGCTGCGGATAAAGAACCCGTCGCGGCGGCTGGTTTCCTCCAAGAGTCGATAGAACTCCGAAAAGTCGGCCTCCACTCCCTCCCGCACCGCCACCCCTTTTTTCTGAGCAAGCCCAATGTTGTAGCGGGTCTTGGGCTTCATCCGCCCGAGGAGAACCTCTGCTGGATCTTGCACATCTACCAGGATGGTACTCTGCGGCTGGACCGTGGCCGCGGCGGGGCGGAAGCCGAGGCGAGATAACTCTTCACCCCACTCCGATCCCTCTTCACCATCGGGCTCTACCCGCAGGAAGATGCATAACTTGCGGCGCAGGGCGCGGTGCACCGCTCCTAGGAGCACGGATAGCACTTCGCGCTGGGATTCAGCCACCACCGGCCCTTTGGGGAGATAGGCGAAACTAGCAATGGGCAGAGGACGGATTAAAACTTGGGCCGCGGCCAAAATCCGGCCCTCATCCTCTACCGCGAGGCGGAGGGGATTCCATCCGAACTGGGACTTGAACTCCCCCCAGGCATAGGATTGCAGGATGTGGGCCCCCTCGCCTTCCACAAAGGAGTCCCATTTCTCCCGATCGACGACCTCAATCTCGCGGATAGTCAACTTTTTTCTAAAAAGCGAGTCTAGCACAGGCTTCTATATTTTGCCCGGGTGTAAAACTTATGCTATACTTTTTCCTGCCATGCTCCAGGATTATCTCCTCCTGGCGGTGCTTTTGGTAGTGGCCACTATTTTCCCCATCGGCGGCTTAATAACTGCTTTTATCATCCGCCCCCACCGTCCGGGGAAAATAAAGGGGGACACCTATGAGTGCGGGCTGGAGACCATCGGCGAGACCTGGGTCCAGTTCCGGGTGCAGTATTATATCTACGCCCTGGTCTTCCTCATCTTCGATATCGAGACCATCTTCCTCCTCCCCTGGGCGGTGGCCTACAACCAACTCGGCCTTTTCTCCCTAATCGAGATGTTCATCTTCCTTGCCCTCCTTTTGGGAGGACTGGTCTACGCCTGGCGCAAAGGCGCCTTAGAGTGGATCTAGCGCAAACTGAGGAAGAATAGTGCCCACCTTCTTTGAAAACTTACCGTTAGTTATCGGCCAAGCCTTATTCAACTTCCTCGACCAGTTCCTGCCCGCTTGGTTAGTGGTCCTGATTATTGCCCTCCTGATCTCTATCATCCTCCTCCTGTTTATGATCCTCACCCTGATTATCAATATCGTCTTGGAGAGGAAACTGGTGGCCCGGCTCCAGGACCGGCTGGGCCCCAACCGGGTGGGACCTTATGGCTTCTTCCAGACCGTGGCCGATACCATTAAACTCATGATTAAAGAGGACATTACCCCGGTCAAGGCCCACCGCCTGGTTTTCAACCTGGCCCCCATCATCATCGTCATCCCCCTGATCATGACCCTGGCCATCATCCCCTACGGCCAGAACCTGGCTCCCGTAGATCTCAATATCGGAATCCTCTATTTTATTGCCATCTCCTCCACCACGGTGATCCCCATCATCATGGCCGGGTGGTCCTCTCGTAACAAATACGCCCTCCTGGGAGCAATGCGCGCCGTAGCCCAGCTGATCAGTTACGAGATCCCCCAGGTCCTTTCCGTGGTGGGGGTGCTCATCCTTGCCGGCTCACTGTCCATGGTCTCCATTGTCCAGGCCCAGGCCGGGGTCTGGTTTATCCTCCTCCAGCCCCTGGGCTTTCTCATTTTCTTCATCAGCTCCCTGGCGGAAATAGAAAGGGCCCCCTTCGATATCCCCGAGGCAGAATCGGAGATCGTGGCCGGGTATCACATTGAGTACAGCGGGATGAAATTCGCCATGATCT
>JACPPX010000048.1 GCA_016190785.1 Chloroflexota bacterium | reverse complement strand
GTCCGATGGCCAGCACCTGGCCGTCAGCGGCAGTCTGGTCATCGGCGGGGAGGCGCGAGATAACACGTTTGTCCGCCAGGTGGAGGTGCAGGTGGATAGCGGCCAGTGGTCAAAGGCTAATGGCGCGGAAGCCTGGACTTATGCATGGGACACCAGCGCCTACGGTGAGGGATCGCACACCCTGCGCACTCGCGCCACCGACGCCGGCGAGAATGTGGGGAGCTACTCCAGCATCGGCGTGGTCGTCGACCGGACGCCGCCGGCCATAACGCAGGTGACGACCCCGCAGAAGGCATATCTCAACGGCGATGGCCGCTGGACGGCGGATGAGCATGTTGTGGTTGAGCGGCAGGTGGACCTGGCTCCCGGGGAAACAGAGACCATCGAGGTGGAGTTTGATATTCCGGCGCCGGTTGAGTTCTGGATCCGGGCTGCACTGACTGACGAGGAAGTACTCCTAATGTGGACCGGCAAGGGTGAATTCGCCGAGGGCGAGATAGAGGATTATCTTCTGAACCTGGGACCTCCGGCAGAACCAACACCCACGCCGACACCGGAGACTCCAGTGATAGAACCTACTCCGGAACATATGTTGGTTTTCACCGATGAGATGGATGATACCTTTATCTGCGACACCTTAGAGTCAGCCCCGGGTGATTATCCGGCGGCAGATATTGAGGAAGTGCAGATACTCTCTCGGGGTGAGTTTATGGAGATCCTGGTGCGCTTAGCCCAAGATCCACTTACCACCTTTGAAGAGGAATTCAGTTGGGCGGTCCTGGTTATAAAGCGCGGTGTGGATGGCACCGAGCATGCTTTTCTAGCGGAGATCCACGATGGGGTGGTTAGGCTCGGAGAGTTTGACCTCGTCACTGGCGAGGTCGTGCCGGATACTGAGGAGGTGATAACTATTAGGCAGTTTGAGGTTGGCTTTGCGGTAAGCCAGGCTTTAACTGATACCGAGGATGTTTTGGTGCTAGGCTTCAACCTCCCCATAGAAGGAGGGGTGAAAGGCTGCGATGAGGCGGGGCCATTTCAATTGCAAGATACGGCTGGGGGTAAACCACAGGTTTTATCCATCGAAGCGGGGGCTGTGGACGATGATGGGGAGCACAAGATTTTCTTCAACGTCGATCTTGGGTTCCCGCCGCTGAACTTCGATTATACTATCTGCGGCCGCATAACCTGGCCCAACGGCGAGGTGCGGGGCCCGGCTTGCGTCACCGACACGGATAGAAATGGCATGGTCACCTTCAGCACCATCCCCCCTCCCGGGCTTCTCGGCACTTACGAGTTCAGCATCGACAGCATTAACGACCGCACAGACTTTCAGGGGCCGGGGACAGCGATTTTTGAGTATATGCACCTGTATGTGACCGCCATCTCTACTGGTTACCGGCACACCATGCCCGGGGTGGAAAGCCTATTGCAGAGTGAGGTATGTGTCGGCTTGGGGATCGCCATGCCGGTGGAAGGGGCCCTGGTGGAGGCCAGGGCGGAAGGGCCAGGCATTATCGGGGCTTCCACGGCCAGCGGCACAACTGCGGCTGACGGCTGTACACGCATTGATTGGCGGATCAACCAGTTCGGGACCTACACCATCACCGTTAACAATGTAACAAAAGAGGGGGAACTCTATGACCCGAGTATGAACCTGGTGAATAGTGCCAGTATCGAGGTGGGGCAGCAGGAAAAGCCCTTAGACTAATTGGACCAAACACATTGAGCAATCACTTACTCAAGAGGCCCCTGAATACGAGGGGCCTCTGTCTTTTGCCTCCACTGTTGGGTATAATCCTGGCGTGGATTACAGCCAAGCCTCGGATGAGCTCTTGATTTCGCTCATGGCCCAGGGCAAAAAAGAGGCCATCTCTGTCCTTTACGATCGCTATGCCCGCCTGGTCTTCTCTCTGGCTCTGGCCATCCTCCGCGATCGGCAATTGGCCGAAGAAGTTACCCAGGATACTTTTTTCAATGCTTGGAGGGGAGCGGCCGGATTCCGCGCCGAGCAGGGGAGGGTATCCACCTGGCTCTCGGCCATTGCCCGCCACCGGGCCATCGATGAATTGCGGAGGCGGCGTTTGCCGGTGCTGAATATGGAAGAGCCGTGGTGGGAGACCTTGGCCAGCAACCCCTCTTCGGCAAGTGGGGAGGAAGGGATTTTGCTCATGCAAATGAGTAAAGCCCTCTCCGACCTTCCTCGGGAGCAAAGGGAGGCCATATCCCTCGCTTACTTTGGGGGACTGACTCAGGAGGAAATCGCGGAGAGGCTGGGGGAGCCTCTGGGGACGGTGAAGACCCGCATCCGGCTGGGCTTAAAGAAATTAAGGGAGGCGATACAAAAGGAGTAAATCTATGGGTGGTTTGGCTTCGTATTTATATTATTGGTGAGCGAGTGCTATGAGACCTGAGACAGATATGAGCCACGAAGAGATCAAGGACCTGCTTCCGTCCTATGCCTTGGGGGCACTGGGCGCAGATGAGTCGGAGATCCTGGTGCGACACCTACCTACCTGTGATTCCTGCCCAGGTGAGTTGGCTGAGTATCAACAAGCAGTGGGGATTTTTCCTGGTCTCATGCCCCAGGCGACACCATCGCCGAAAGTAAAAGAAAGGCTGATGGCACTTTTATCGCCGCCACCGGGATCTGCCTTCTCCTGGCGGCGCTTTGCATTAGCCTGGACCCCGCTCAGCCTCTTGCTCCTGGCTGGGGTATTAGCGGTAAGTTTCTCTTTGAGCAATCAGCTCCAGACTCAGCAAGAGGCCATGGCAACGGTCTTAAACCTAGAAGGTACGGAGATCGCCCCACAGGCACAGGGGATAATCTTCTTTGTTCCCCAGCAAAGGATGGCGATGCTGGCGGTAAGGGGTCTACCTGCCCCACCCCCGGGGTGGGAGTATCAGTTGTGGTTGATCCGGGATAGCGAGCGGCACAGTGGTGGGACATTTGTCGTGGATTCCCAGGGTCGGGGATACCTTTTTGTGCAGATGCCCCAGGACATCGCGTCTTTTCCCACCGCGGGGATCACCATGGAACCCGAGGGGGGAAGTCTGGCCCCCAGCGGGGATCGCTATATGTTAGGAAGCATTTAGTCACGGATACATCCAAATTTTATCCTCCTGCGTATTTTTGTTGGAGGTAAAACCGAGATGCTCAGATCAATTCTCTTCTTGCTGGCCATGCTGCTCTTGGCCGCTGGATGTGGACCCTCGGGCTCTACCACCGTAGAGGGTGTTGCCACATTTGAGATAGTCTCTCCCGCCGCGGGGGCCAGTGTGGAGGGACCGAGCATAACCCTGGCGATGGAGGTGCAGAACCTAACCATCCAGCCTGCGGGAGGGGCAAATAATCCCAACCAAGGGCATTTTCATGTTTTCGTGGATGGTGGGGCGAATTACGATGTGGTTTATGACACCACCCATACCCTGACCCTGGCCGGGGGAGAGCATACGCTACGGGTGGAGTTGCGAAATAATGACCACTCTCCCTTCAGCCCAGCGGTGGTGCGCGAGGTTATCTTTACCGTCAGCGGGTCTTCCGAGGTCCCAGCAGGGTCAGCCACCCCCACTCCTTACTCCTATTATTGATTCTTCTGGCCAGCACCATCGCTCTCCAGCAATAGAGAAACCCGAAGGGAATGGACTTTTGTCCATAAACAGCCTGGTCATCTGGATCCATCTCTCTGCGGCAGTGATCTGGGTAGGGATAATCACCTTCCAAGCCCTGCCCTTCACCCCCATTTTTTCCGACTTGGACCTTGAGGCCCGAGGACGGCTGGTGCAGCAATCGACCCGCCGTCTGCTCCCCCTAACCTGGGGGAGTATCATCGTCCTAGTGCTGACCGGTGTTTGGAACACCATCTTCACTCCCATCGCCAGCGAGCCACCGATCACCAGCCTGGAAGAATTGGATGCCCTGCTCATCACTTCCTTTGGCCAGAACCTATTGGTGAAACATATCTTTGTAGTGGGCACCATCCTCTTCACCGCTTGGCACAATTTTTTTCTGGCCCCTCGTCTATCTTTCCCTCCGGGAAGTTATCTCCACCGCCACTGGCGGTGGGCAGGGGTGGTGAGCGGACTCAACCTTTTAGCGGCGATTGGAGTTTTATTCTTTGCCGCTCAGGTGCTTTTCTCTCTGCGTTGATATAATGGAGTGAGGGAGAAATGTTGCGAAGAATAAGGCTGAGCTTTCTAGTAATTATTCTGGCAACTGGCTGCGCCTCGGCGGCAACACCTGGAACCCAGGGGCCACCGTCATTTGAAATTGTCTCCCCCGCCTCCGGGGCCGAGGTACAAGGGCCTACAGTAACCATTGAACTGGAGGTGACCAACTTCATCATCAAGCCGGCGGATGGGGTCCCCCAACCCAATGAAGGCCACTTCCATGTTTTTGTAGATGGCAGTCTGGATTACGATATAGTCTATGAGACCACCCACACCTTGACCCTCAGCCCGGGAGAACACACGGTAAGGGTGGAGGCGCGGGACAATGCCCACTTCCACTTGAATCCTCGGCTGGTTAGAGAGGTGACCTTCATTGTGACTGGGGAGTATGCTGTGCCCACTCCTGAGGCCACCCCAACTCCCTATACCGAATACCGGGAGTAAGTCGTTGCCGCATATGACAAGCAACGGGCTCCGCAAAAAGATGCGGAGCCCAATTATTTCCAATTACACCTCCGCATTTCTGGATTTTGCAGGCCATCATACTCCGTTTGTGCCGGTCGGTCAATAGGGTGGGCGGGAGCCATCTTTGGCTTGACAAGCAACCTCTAATTGTGATAAACTTCACTAAAAGGTCCGGGCGGCAGCCCAGAAAGGGGGCCAAGTGCCTGAGGACTATCTCCCCATCCTTATCTACTTTCTCATCGCCGTGGGATTTGCGCTGGCGGGGATCGCCACTTCCCACCTCCTCTCCTTTCTCTTTGTCCGCCGGCGAGCGGCGAAAGACAAACTGATCCCTTACGAGTCGGGGATGCTTCCCCAAGGCCCGGCACGGCGACGGTTCCATGTCCAGTTCTACCTGGTAGCGGTCCTTTTTATCCTCTTCGATATTGAAATCGTCTTCCTCTTTCCCTGGGCAGTTGTCTTCCGCGAACTCCAGATTTTGGGTCTGATCGAGATGGGTCTCTTTATCCTTGTACTTTTCTTGGGGCTGATCTACGTGTGGAAAAAAGGGGCATTGGAGTGGGAGTAGATAAACCGCAAGGCAAACCTATACCTCGCCTGGAAGTTGAAAGCGAGGAAAGCCTGCCTCCGGGGATCATTACCACCACGGTGGAGAGCTTTGTCAACTGGGGGCGGAGTTCCTCCCTGTGGCCCTTGCAGTTCGGATTGGCCTGCTGCGCCATCGAGATGATGTCCGCCTTTGCTTCCCGTTTTGATATGGCCCGCTTCGGGGCAGAAGTGTACCGCGCCTCGCCCCGGCAGGCAGATCTCCTCATTGTCTCCGGCCGGGTTTCGCAGAAGATGGCCCCGGTGGTGAAGCGGCTCTACGACCAGATGCCGGAGCCGAAATGGGTGATCGCCATGGGGGCCTGCGCCTCTACCGGAGGGGTGTTCAATAACTATGCTCTGATGCAGGGGGTGGATCACATCATCCCGGTGGATGTCTATCTTCCCGGTTGCCCGCCTCGGCCGGAAGCCCTCCTGGATTCCATTATCCAACTGCAGAAGAAAATCCAGGAAGGAAAGTAGAAGTTGCGCCAAGCAGTCTCCGGCTAATTTCCGAGCCGAGGGAGTTGCCGACAGCCTTTCTATCCCTCGTCGCCAAATATTAGCCGCCGAAGGAATATATGGACCCAGAGGAAAACCATAGTATTAAGCGGCTGCGGGAGAAATTCCCGGAAGCGGTCATCCGCGCCGAAGAGTTCCGGGGGGAGATCACGGTCTGGATCCGTCCCTCGGACATCGTTGGGGTTGCCCGCTTCCTCAAAAATGAGCCGGACCTGGACTACAAGCACCTCTCCGATCTCTCCGGGGTGGATTACTTGGGGATGGAGCGGGAGCCGCGGTTGGTGGTGAACTACCACCTCTACTCTCTGACCCATGGGCACCGCCTGCGGCTGAAAGTCGGCGCGGCAGGAGACCCACCAACCATCCCCTCGGTGACCTCGGTGTGGAGCACCGCCAACTGGCAGGAGCTGGAGGTATTTGATCTCTACGGCGTAAGTTTCTCGGATCACCCTGACCTGCGGCGGATTCTTATGCCCGAGGAAACAATAGGGCATCCCCTGCGCAAGGACTTCCCCCAGGGCAAAGAAGATGTTTCTTTCACCTACAATACCCCTACCTTTGAGGAACACCGCGGTCATATGCGTCCGCAGCGGGAGAAGTAACCCGGCGACTATCAAGGCAGCATCCTCTGGGGCGAGAAGGAAAGGATGAGCCAGAACGCAGCGCGCACCGAGACCATGGTTTTGAACATGGGCCCCCACCATCCCTCCACCCACGGGGTGCTACGGCTGATCCTGGAATTGGATGGAGAAGTGGTGGTCAAGGCTACTCCGGACATCGGCTACCTCCACACGGGGATAGAAAAGACCGCGGAGTCGCTGAATTACACTGGGGCGATCAGTCTCTGGGACCGGGTGGATTACCTGGCCCCTCTCTCCAACAACCTGGGCTTTGTCTTGGCGGTGGAGAAACTTCTGGACATCGCGAACATACCCCCACGGGCCCAATGTCTGCGGGTCCTTTTAGTGGAACTGCAACGCATCGCCAGCCACTTAGTTTGGCTGGGGACCCAGGCAATTGATATCGGGGCGGTAAGCGTTTTTCTCTACTGCTTCCGGGAACGGGAACAGATCATCGATATTTTCGAGATGGTCTCCGGGGCCCGGATGATGACCAGTTACATCCGGGTGGGAGGGTTGGCCCAGGACATCCCCGAGGGATTTGAGAAGAAAGTTCGAGATTTCATCCGCACTTTTCCCAAGCGGATCGATGAGTACGAGACCCTCCTCACCCAGAATCAGATTTGGCGGGATCGCACGGTGGGGATCGGCAAACTCTCCGCCGAAGAAGCCATCGACCTGGGAGTGACTGGCCCCATCTTGCGAGGCTCGGGGCTCAATTGGGACATCCGCAAATCCCATCCCTATTCCAGCTACGAGCAGTTCGAGTTCGAGGTACCCCTCGGGCAAAACGGAGATGTCTATGACCGTTATCTCTGCCGCATTCGGGAGATGCGGGAGAGTCTGAAAATTGTGGAGCAGGCCCTAAACCGCCTGCCTAAGGGGCCGGTGATCATCGATGATCGCAAGATCGTCCCTCCCCCGCGGGAGGAATTGGCCACCAGCATGGAGGCGGTCATCCACCACTTCAAGATCTACACTGAGGGATTTAAGCCCCCGGTCGGGGAAGTATATGTGAGCATCGAGGGGCCGCGGGGGGAACTAGGTTTCTTCGTGGTCAGCGATGGTAGTGCCCAGCCCTATCGGGTGCGGGTCCGCCCACCTTCTTTCATCAACCTCCAAGCGTTGCCGCGCATGTTGCAAGGCAGACTCCTGGCAGATGTGGTGGCCTGCATCGCCTCCATTGATATTGTCCTGGGGGAGGTGGACCGCTAGATGTTCTCTCCGGATTCTCGGGCGGAACTAGACCAGATCCTGAAGCGCTACCCGGATAAGCGCTCGGCGATCCTCCCCACACTCTATCTCGCCCAGCGGGACTACGGGTACCTGACTCCCAAGGCCATGCAAGAGGTGGCCGAACTTTTGGAGCTGGATCCCACCGAGGTAAATACCGTGGCCGCTTTCTACACTCTCTTCTACCGCGAGCCGGTGGGAAAATTCGTGATTCAGGTCTGCGAGGACTTGCCCTGTGCCCTCTGCGGGGCGGAGAAAATCGTCAGCCATCTCCGGGAACGGCTAGGCATAGAAGTGGGAGAGACGACTGCCGATGGGCTGTTCACCCTGCAAACAGTGATGTGCGTGGCGGGCTGTGATCGAGCGCCGGTGATGCAAGTCAACTTGAAATATTTCGAAGGTCTCACCCCGGAGTCGGTGGATAAAATTCTCGAAGAGCTCAGAAGTCGGTCTCCCGAGGAGGAAAAGTGACCATCCGCCCCCTGACC
>JACPPX010000003.1 GCA_016190785.1 Chloroflexota bacterium | reverse complement strand
GTGAAAATGCACGCCCTGCTAGAAGGCAATACACCAGACATCAACCTCAAAGCAAACCTTCTCAAAACTAGCACCAAACGCAAAGCCAAGGACACCCCGCGCACACAATACCTTCTCGCCCGGGCCAAGGAGCGGGCCCACATCCTGGAGGGTCTGCGAGTTGCCCTCAAAAACCTGGACGCAGTCATCTCCACCATCCGCAAAGCCAAGAGCGCCGAGGATGCGCAGAAGGAACTCATCGCCAAGTTCAAGCTCAGTGCCCTCCAGGCCGTGGCCATCCTGGATATGCAACTGCGCCGCCTGGCGGCCTTGGAACGCCAGAAAATAGAAGACGAGTACAAAGAAATCACCCAAAAGATCAAAGAACTCTCCGAACTTCTAGCGAGCCCTCAGAAAATCCTGGGAGTGATCAAGAGCGAACTCCAGGAGCTCAAAAAGACTTACAGTGATAATCGGCGCACGGTGATCCTCGCCGAGGCGGAGGCGGAGATCGATATCGAGGCCACCATCCCCGAGGAGGATGTCCTGGTGGCCATTACCCAGCGGGGGTACATCAAACGGGTGGCGGTGGACACCTACCGCTCCCAGAAAAGAGGGGGGCGGGGGGTGACGGGGATGGCCACCCGCGAGGAAGATGCGGTGGAGAATCTTTTCCTGGCTAACACCAAGGACGATGTTCTTTTCTTCACCAACCAGGGCCGGGTCTTCCAGGAAAAGGCCTATCAGATTCCGGACGCCAGCCGCCAAGCGCGGGGCCTGCCGGTGAATAATCTCCTGGCCCTCTCCCCTAAGGAAAAAATCACCGCCGCCTTCGCCGTATCCAGCTTCGATCAAGGCAAGTATTTGGTCTTGGCTACCCGCCAGGGAAAGGTCAAAAGGACTCCCATCGCTGAGTTCCAGAATATCCGCTCCAGCGGGATCATCGCCCTGAGTCTGGAGAAGGGAGATGAGCTGGGCTGGGTGAGGTTGACCAAGGGGAATGAGGATCTCATCCTGGTCACTGCCCTGGGGCAAGCCATCCGCTTCGCGGAGAGCGAGGCGCGGCCCATGGGGAGAACCGCGGGAGGGGTGATGGGCATTGCCCTCCAACCCGGAGACCAAGTAACCGGCTTGGAGGTTGTGGATCCCAAAGGGTACTTGCTGGTGGTTACCGAAAAGGGGTATGGGAAGCGAACTCTGCTCGGTTCCGGGCGCGAGAAAGACACCTCCAAGATCTACCCCCGCCAGCGGCGCCACGGTTTTGGGATCCGCACCATCTCCCGCGGCGCGATGGAGGAGACGGGAAAAATAGTTGCTGCCCAGGTAGTGCATCCCGAGGATGAGGTTACGGTTATTTCCACCGAGGGGATGGTGCTGCGCACCCTGATCTCCCAGATCTCGGCCCTGGGAAGGGACACGCGGGGGGTGAAAGTGATCGACCTGCGGCCGGGAGATACCGTAGCTTCCTTGGCCCGCATCCAATCCCCACAAAATAAGGACGGGCGGAGATAAAAATGGGAGATAAAATCCGAGCCTACGGCCGCATCGCCCTGGTCATCATCGTCCTTATCCTCATCGCCCTGGCTGTATTCTTTGCTTATAGCTGGTTTACCGCTAATTATGGCGATACCGCCAAGCGAGCCGCCGAAGAATACTTCACTGCCCTGGGCGCCGCGGATTACGACACCCTCTATGCTCTGACCCCTGATGCCAGCCTGACCGACCCCTTTGGCCGCAAAATATCCCCCACCGATTTTGCCAGCCAGGTGCGGGGCTTAAGTGGCGGAAAACTGTTGACCATCAAACAGACGGTGATAGAACAGCTGGCAGAAAGAGAAGGGGCTTTTTATTTCAAGGTCACCCTGCTCTATGAAATCGGAGGAACCAGCAAATCCCGCGTTATCTTGATCGAGGTTGTCCAGGAAGGTGGGGAGTGGAAGGTTACTTATCCTTTTATTGCTTCCCTGTAAGCAAATAACCCCTGATCAAGTTCATAACCAAAAAGCGACCGATTGTGGTCGCTAATCTTTTTCTGCCAAAGCTTCAGTGGCCCTAGGGAGATTACGGCTCAAATCTCTAGCCTTCCTCGCTCCCAGCACGGCTTTTTCACTGGGCCTTCAACACTCGCCAGTCTTTTGAGCATCCCATCAAAGATATCCCCGTCGCCGGTAGTGTAGAAGGTGTATCGGCCACCCTCGCGGCGAGGATTGAGCAAGCCTCTTTCCTCGAGCACTTGCTTAGTGCGGCGGGCCACCGCCGGGCTGGGGTCAATTATCTGGACCCCATCGCCCACAATACGCTGGATGGTGGGAATGAGAAATGGGTAGTGGGTGCACCCCAGCACTAACTGGTCCGCACCCTGGGCCAAAAGTGGGTCGAGATATTGGCGGAGCATAGATTCGGTCTCAGCCCCGACCAAATTCCCGCCTTCTACTTGTTCCACCAGCCCGGGGCATATCTGAGGTATCACCTTCACCCCTTGAGCATAGCGGTCGAGGAGGCTGGAGAAGAGTTCTCCCTGGAAAGTGGCCGAAGTGGCCAAGACCCCGATGACCCCGCTTTTGGTCCTTTCCGCAGCAGGCTTCACCGCCGGCTCCATCCCCACAATGGACAAATCAAACCGCCCTCGGAGATATTGGAGGGCGGCAGCAGAAGCGGTATTGCAGGCCACTACCAGTATTTTGGCCCCTTGCTCGATCAGAAATTCGGCGATTCCCGAGGATAAACGTTGGATCTCCTCCAGACTCCGTGAGCCGTAGGGACAGTGGGTCGTATCCGCAAAGTAGAGAACGTCTTCCCCGGGGAGGAGACGAACTATTTCCCGGAATACGGACAGCCCCCCTACCCCGGAGTCGAAAACCGCAACCGGGGATTCGCGGTTCAAGGTCGCGATCCTAGCACTACCGTGGTGGTTTGTTCCTGGGTTCCGCGGAAGAAGTTTACCTCCACTTCCTGTCCCACCTGAAAGCGCAATAGGACATTGGCCAACGGATTGTCCTCATCAATTGTCCGTCCCCCGATGCGGACAATTATGTCCTCGGCCTGAAGTCCGGCCTGAGCGGCGGGGCTCCCTGGCTCAACGCTCTGGATATAAGCCCCGTGGTCGGTGGGCAAGTCATAGGCCGAAGCGGTGCGGGGGGTTATGGCCAAGTAGCGGATGCCCAGATACGGCCTTTCCACCCGGCCGTGTTCGATCAGTTGCTGGGCCACATACTTCACGGTGTTGGAAGGAATAGCAAACCCCAATCCCTCGAAGACCGTCCCCGATGTAGAGCTACCGCGGACGATGAGCGTGTTGATCCCCACCACCTGCCCCAGGGCATTGACCAGCGGTCCTCCCGAGTTTCCGGGGTTGATGGCGGCATCGGTCTGAATCAGACCCTCCATGTTAAAGCTCTCATCGATGGGTACGGTGCGGTCCAGCGCGCTGATCACCCCGGCGGTTACTGTTCCCTTAAAGTCGCCCAGGGGGCTGCCAATGGCCACCACTGGCTCTCCTGGCTGAAGGAGTGAGGAATCCCCTAGTTCAGCCACGGCGGGCACGCTCCCCTCCACCCGGATCACGGCCAGGTCATAGAAATCATCGCTCCCCACCAGAGTAGCATCCACACTTTCTCCATCGGGATAGATCACCTGTATGCGGCGGGCATCCTCTACCACATGGTTATTGGTGACGATATACCCCCGCTCATCGATTATTATCCCCGAGCCGGAGGCCTGGGGCTCAAAAACCTCACCGAAAATGTCGCGCTGCGCCTGCTGGGTGCTCACCACGGTCACTACCGCCGGCTTGACCTTGGCCACAGCCTCGATGATCGCCGAATCCTCGGTGAGGGTTAGTTCCGTGACCAGCGGGTTCCCCTGGGGAGTAGGGAAGACATCGCTGGGAGAAGTAGCCACGGGTTGTGAACTGGCCACCCAGAAGGCGGCCAGGGCCCCAAGGACTCCTCCCCCTAAGGTACCCAAAATTACCCCTACGAGCATAAGCAAAAGTATGGGCCAAAAGCGGGGAGAGCGAGTCTGAGGATTCACTTTAAACCTCCCACACTAGAGTCTATCTCGTTCAACGGGCTTCTCAAAAGAATAGTCATAGATGGTGGAAATTTTATAGAGAAAATTTGGAAAAGTTAAGCAATTTTTATAGCCAGCCGGCGCGGCGAAAGTAAAGGATCATCCCTCCCACCACCAGGGTCATAGCCCCGATAATGAAAAGAAAGGCATAAGGGCTATCGGCCAAGGGTAGGGAGAGGTTCATGCCATAGAGGCCGGAGAGGGCTTCGATGGAACCGAAACTTATGGCGATGACTGCCAGGTATTTCATGACTTCACTCAGCCGGTGGCTGCTCAAGGAATCCACCGTATCCCCCAGGCCTTCGATAACTTCTTTGAGGTCCTGCAGCCGGTCCCAGATTTTGCCAATATGGTCAGAGATATTTCCCCAGTAGACCTCCAGATCCCCCCGCAGGAATTCCCAGTCTTTATGCTCCAAAATGGAGATAATCGACATCTGAGGATGAATAATACTGCGGAAATTGATCAGATTGCGGCGCACCAAAGAAATTTCCCGCACCACCTCCCGGGCATCGCTGCCGAAGATCCGCTCCTCCACCGACTCTATGTTCTGGCTCTCCTTGTCCAATATCGGAAGGCAATAATCCACCAGACCATCGACGAGCAGATAGAGAAGATACTGGGAACCACGGGCCATGTATTTCTGCCGCAGCGCATCAT
>JACPPX010000041.1 GCA_016190785.1 Chloroflexota bacterium | reverse complement strand
CCCAAAGAGACCGCGATGTCATCAAGGAATTCAAGACGTGATTGCATGCGACGATCTTCGAGCGGGAGTTTCAATGTGTATCCTGCCGCGCGACCGCGCGAGATGATGGAGACCTTGTGTACCGGGTCGCACTTGGGGAGTTTGCTCATCACCACCGCGTGGCCTGCCTCGTGGTGGGCAATAATATTTTTTTCCTCGGGGCTAATCACCCGGCTCTTGCGTTCTGGCCCGGCCATCACCCGCTCCACCGCATCCTGCATGTCAGGCATATTGATCACTTTCTGATTCTTGCGGGCGGCGAGGATGGCTGCTTCATTGACCACATTCTCTAAGTCGGCGCCGGAGAATCCGGGGGTTTGTTTGGCGATGATATCCAGGTTAATGCCCTCGGCCAAGGGCTTGCCCCGCACATGGATATCCAGGATGGCTCGGCGCCCTTTCATATCCGGGCGATCCAAGACCACCTGGCGGTCGAAGCGGCCGGGACGGAGTAGCGCCGGGTCGAGTATATCCGGGCGGTTGGTGGCGGCAATGACGATGACATTGGTATCAGTATCGAATCCATCCATCTCCACCAGGATCTGGTTGAGTGTCTGTTCCCGCTCATCGTGGCTCCCTCCCAGGCCAGCACCACGGTGGCGGCCCACGGCATCGATTTCATCCACAAAGACCAGGCAGGGCGAGCTGCGTTTGGCCTGGTCGAAAAGATCACGTACCCGAGCGGCCCCCACCCCCACAAACATTTCCACGAATTCGCTCCCGGAGATGGAGAAGAAGGGGACATTGGCTTCCCCGGCCACGGCGCGGGCCATGAGTGTCTTGCCGCACCCCGGAGGCCCCACCATGAGCACACCCTTGGGGATGCGGGCTCCCAGGGCACTGAACCGCTCCGGTTCTTTGAGAAACTCCACCACTTCCTGGAGTTCTTGTTTCGCCTCTTCCGCCCCGGCCACATCAGCGAAGGTTATGGTGGGCCGATCCCCAGAGACCATCCGCGCCCGGCTGCGGCCGAAGGAGAGGGCCTGGTTGTTCCCGCTCTGGGCCTGGCGCATCATGAACAGGATGAGCCCTCCGAAGAGGAAAACTGGGAGAAGGGAGGTGAGGAGCCCCAGCCAGCTTCCCCATTCGCTGGGAGCCTCGTACTCGATACTCACCGCTTGGAGTTGTTCTTGGGAGACACCCAGTCGGGTGAGGACTTCCGTAACCTCGGCCCCTCTTTCTTTGCGGGAGAGGGCCGTGCTGCGATCACGGAAGGTGATTTGCAGATCATCGCCGGAGACTAGGATATGGGAGACATTCCCCTCCCGGATCTCCTTGGCCAGTTGCGTGATCGGGATAGTTTTGACCTCTTTAGTTTGGGAGAAGAAGTTGAAGAAAAGGGCCAGGGCCGCGACCAAGATCAGCAGCCAAACTAGGCCATTACGGAGCCAGCGCGAATTCAACATTTCCTTATCAACTCTATCCTAAATATTATACTTCATTATACCAAAATTAGCGATGAATAGCAACGCTGCATAACCCTTTAGTACTATCTCTGGTGGTATAATTTTCCAGATGCCGCGAGCCGTAGATCTGGGGCAGGCCTGGCCGGCGGTTGCCGAGTATTTAACCCCCGACTTCCCAACCACCGCCCAACCGGTGCTGGTCATGCTAAGTGGCCTCCCGGGTACGGGCAAATCCTACCTTGCGCGACGCCTGGCGGAGAAAATACCCCTGGTCATTGTGGAGAGCGACCGGGTACGGAAGACCCTTTTCCCCCAGCCGGCCTATACTGCCGAGGAGAGCCAGAGCGTGCACCGCACATGCCACCAGTTGGTCGCCTATTTCTTGGAACAGGGGCGAAATGTCCTCTACGATGCCACCAATCTTATCGAGTTCCACCGCGAGTTGGTATACCGCATTGCTGAGAAGCAAGGGGTGAGGTTAGTGGTGATCCGCACCACCGCCTCCCAGGAGGTGGTGCAGGACAGGCTGTCGCAGGTGGATGGCCGAGGGGCCTCGGAGGCCAGCTGGGAAGTTTACTTGAAGTTGGCAAAAAATGAGGAGTCCATCGCCCGCTCACATCTTGTTGTAGATACAACCCAGGGTTCGGATAAAGCCCTGGCCAAAGTGCTGCGGGCCATAAAAAGGGTAGGGCCAGTAGGGAAGTAGTCGGCGATTATTCCGGAGAATTCAGAAGTTGCTGGGATAGGCGGAGGAGGGTATAATCTACCCTGTCCTTGGCTGGCCCGATTTTGAGATAGAGAAATGGTAAATTACCTGCGTATCGCTCAGATGATAGTCTCTGCGGCCCTTATAGTCGCCGTGCTCCTCCAGACCAAAGGGACCGGTCTGGGGGGGATCTTCGGCGGCGAGGCGGGCATCTATAAGAGCCGGCGGGGAGTGGAAAAAACCCTCTTCCAGATCACTATCCTTCTCGCAGTGGTCTTCTTTGCCATTTCCCTGGCTGCGGTGGCTTTACCCCCGGAAGCATAAAGAGAGATGATCCGTTACCTCCGCGGGCCAGCGGCGGCTGCCGTTCTCGGTTCCCTCCTGCTGGCCACCTTCTTGTTTTATCTAGCCTATACCACCACCACGGTGCTCGTTCCCGCCCAGGGAGGGACTTATGTGGAGGGGGTGGCGGGCAGCCCCTCTTTGGTCAACCCCTTCCTCAGCCGATACAACCAGGTGGACCAGGATCTAGCAGCTCTCATCTTCTCCGGTCTGACTCGGCTAAACGAGCAAGGGGAACCCACCCCCGATCTGGCGCGGCGCTGGGAGATTTCTGAAGATGGGCGGACCTACACCTTCCATCTTCGCCGTGATGTCTTATGGCACGATGGCCAGCCCTT
>JACPPX010000042.1 GCA_016190785.1 Chloroflexota bacterium | reverse complement strand
CGCCAGCTCCACCCAGCTAGAGATTGTGAAGGGCCTAGCGGTCAAAGCCATCGGGCCACTCCAATGAAGATAGTTGTGACATGGGCCATCGCGGCATTCGCCGCCATCTTGCTCCTGTCGTGTGGAGGCGGCGGTGACGGGCAGCCGTCACCGACCACCCAAGAGACGCCACCGGCCGCGCAGCAGACGCCGGAAGCTACCGCTCAGGTTGAGGAGGAAGAGCCGCCGGATCTTTCTGACGTCGGCTTCGTCGACAATCTCCTGGCCAAGGAAGAGGCGGGGGAATGGACGCGGGGCGAAGGGCTGGTAGCGACGCTCAAGCTTTTCGCTGGCGAACTGGATGCGGCGAGCGTTTTGCGGCATCCTGACCTCCTAGACTATGAGGGTACCGGCATCCTCAAGATGGCCTACGAGTACTTGGAGGATGGCCCCGATGCCCAGGCGAAGGCGGAGATCAGCCGCCTGCTGGACCTCCTGGTGTTCTCCAACGAGCAGTTGGAGGCGATGGCGGGGCTCGCGTCGGCGGGGGTTGGGCGGCCAGGCCAGCTTGCCCCGGGCGCCGCCCCGGGGCCCGTAGAAGACTGCACCGAATTCTTCTCCGGATACGGTATCCCTCCCGGTGTGGGCCAGTGCCTGGAAGTCGCGTTCTCCCTCTTTCTGGAGGACCTTTACCCCGGGGAAAATTATCGCGTCTTCCGCCCGGCGCCGTCGCTCCCGCAGGCAGGCTGGACGGACGTACACGTCAAGCTGGCCCTGGAGGCGATGGATGAGACCGTGCCCATTTACAAGCAGCTGGGGAAACTGCCCCCCGTCAACCTCGTCTTTTCCGTTGCGGGGGCGGGGTTCTTCGCGCAGGCTGCCCCCAACATTGGAAAGCCCTGCGGCGTCGTCCTATATACGACAATGCAGAGTGGGACCTTTCCGCCTCCCGAGTTGCAGTGGAAAGGTCCCTACGAACTGGCCTTCAAACAGGTGATCGCTCACGAACTGGCCCACTGCTTCCAGATGGAGACATTCCCCGAGCAGAACAAGGTGGATCACGAATTCATGATGTGGCGGGAGGAGGGGCTGGCGGACTACTTGAGCAACGTCGTCTACCCCAAGAACAACCTCGAGTACCGAACGCTGAAGAAGCTGGCGGATATCGAACTGGCTACCACCTTGTTCGACCGCTCCTATGCAAACTTCATCTGGTTCCAGTACCTTTTCAACCGCAGTGGCAACGACGGCATCTTTGACCTCCTCAGAAGCCTACCAAGTGCCGGCGGCAGGCCGGAGCAGGAGGCCGCGCTGGCGGCATACCCGGGTATGGATGAGATGTACCATGACTTCGCGCGGGCGATGACCGACGGAACGCAGATCGAAGATACCGGCGGCGGGCTGATCCCTTATGAAATAAGTGAAACCAACCGCCTGACGTTCGAAATTGCCGCCCCATATTCGATACGGGCGGTTGTCGAGGGGTTTGGTGTGCTTCGGCTCCGTCTTGTCGTTGAGGCGGGCAAGCAGGGCTGCCTCAACTGGAGTGGGCCGGGGATGGTCCTTGACCAAAGGCCGACCCCCGGCGGGGACTGGTCGGACTTGCCATCGACACTGCCGAAGGCTGCCGCAGAGGAGCGCGACATAGTTCTTGTCGCCACCGCCACGAAGTCCGGAGAATTCACGCTAAAGGTGGACCCTGTGCAAGACCTAGTCGCGGCCGCTGGCGAAGAGTTGGTGTGCGAGTGCATCGTAGGCACATGGGAGGTGGACAGCGACGACGTTCGCCGCATCCGTGAAACCGAGCTCGGGGAAGCATTCGATACCGTCTCGGTTAGCGGGAAGGTGACGGCTACCTATCAGAATGATGGCACCGTGACCTTCGAATTCGACGACTGGGAGTGGCGCGAGACGTCTGAGTTGCCGGGGGACTTCCCCGACATTGACCAGGTCACCAGAATCGAGGGCACGGCACGAGGCTCGTACGAAGCGATGGGGGGCCAACTTGCGCTAAGGCTAGACGTCTTCGAGACGACGGTGACTGTAGTTTCTTCCGGCCTGGGGTTGACTATTAGCCTGCCTCCAGAGACTGCGCGCGTTTACGTAGCCCCAACAGTGGCGACCTACCAGTGCTCCGCTGACAGGTTAGCCATCCCCTGGGAGGAAGGTGAAACGGTCGAGTGGACGCGGGTGCGGTGATCATGAACCAAAAGGTGCCGCAAGGTTTCCGTTGCCGGAGCGTGGGAACGACTCACGCGTCACAATCGTACGCTGACTATGCCCATGCTGAACGCAACATGCCGATGTTCGTCCAGTGGTGAGTAATATTGATGGCTTCCCGTTTTACATGGAATTAGTGGTGATACCGCGTCGTCCTAAGAGAGTTGGTTCTGCCGCGGAGGCGAGAATTCTGAACGGTGGGGCCGGCGGAGATGCTTCGGCCTCCGGCTCCTCGGCTCCAGACCGCGGGAGCCTTCCTGGTTGAGCCTTCTCTGCCAACGGTAGAGGGTAGAGCGTCGCGTTGACATCGCGGAGGTCATTGGTTCGAGTCCAATACCGCCCACTGCTCTTGCTTTACCAGCAATTTCCAGGTATAATATTCGCCACATTACCAATTAACTCAAAGGCGGAGAGCGGGACAAGTACCCACCAGCCAAGGTCCCAGGGAGGAGTGGCCGAGACTGAAAGCCCCTCTGGCCAGAGCGGTGGGGAAAACCACCCGTTCGTCCCGATTAATATCGGGACAAACCGGCCTCCGGAAAGGCAACTATTATGGAGGCTCCCTAGGCAGGGTTAGAGCCAATTGAGGGCTATCTCGACTGGAGTGAGATGGCCGAATTTGGGTGGAACCGCGAAGAACCTCTCGCCCCAAGGCGAGCGGTTTTTATTTTTATAAAGGAGGCGCAATCATGCCTACTGATTTCTGGATCTTGATCGTAGTCCTTATCTGGGGCTCGGTTTTCAGCGTAATCAAGTTCAGCGTGGCGGAGATCAGCCCCCTGGCCTTCGCCACCCTGCGTTTTGTAGCAACGGCAGTAATGATGCTGGCCATACTGTGGCGGTTGGAGAATCCGGCCACCATCCGCCGCCCGGACTGGCTACGAGTGGCTTTGGTGGGGGTGACGGCCATCACTATCTATCATATCTTCTTCACTATCGGCATAGATCTGACCACTGCCTCCAACTCTTCCCTGCTCATCGCCACCGCCCCGGTCTTCACTGCCGTATTCGGGAGTGCGTTCGGCGAGGAGAAGATTACCTGGCGGCAGGTGGGGGGAATTGTCCTCTCTTTCTTGGGGGTGATCCTCATTGTCCGCGCCAGCGGGACCGACTTTTCAATCGGCTCCCAGAGCCTGCTGGGAGATGTCCTTTCCCTGGGGGCGGCGGCCGGGGCGGCGATGAGCGCGGTTCTGGCCAAGAGCCTGCTAAAAAACTATTCGTCGCTAAAGATGATGACCTGGGCCATATTTGCCGGGACTTTACTCCTCATCCCCTTTGGTTTGCCGAGCATCGCCAGCCAGAACTGGGGGCAAGTATCCGTGACCTCCTGGTTGGGGCTGGGATATGCTGTAGTTTTTTCATCGGTCATCGCTTATGTCCTGTGGTTCAGAGGCATTGGGGAACTGGGCCCCACCAAAACTATGGTTTATGGCAACCTCATCCCGGTGGTGGCGGTGATCGTGGCAGTCATCACCCTGGGAGAAGTAATCACCTGGGGACACATACTGGGGGGTGGGATCGTCCTGGCCGGGGTAACCGTGACCCGTCTCTCCCCTGCTCCCCAAGCAGCAATTGCCCATCGCGTCGATACTCGGGGATAGCAAGCCAACAGAGCGAGAATGCTCGAGAATAGAGATGCCTCAACTCCAATCTGCTCTCCCTCTACCCTTCGGGGAGAGGGAAGGGTGAGGGAGCCCATAAAAAGGAGGAGAGATGGAAAAGGATAAACTGCAAGCCATGCGCCATTCGGCATCGCACATTATGGCCCAGGCGGTCTTGGAACTTTTCCCCGCGGCCAAACTGGGGATCGGCCCGGCCATTGAGGAGGGGTTCTACTACGACTTTGACCTCCCCCGCCCGCTGACCCCCGAGGACTTGGCAGCCATCGAGCGGCGGATGCGGGAAGTCATCGCCGGAAAGCATCCCTTCCTGCACAAGGAGGTGTCTACCGCCGAGGGGAGAAAGATATTTACCAACCAGCCATATAAACTAGAACTGATCGAGGCCCTGGCCAAGGGAGAGATGGGGGAACATGGCGAGGCCCAGCAAAAACCAGTGGATAGAGTTTCTATCTACACTCACGACAATTTCACGGATCTCTGCCGTGGCCCACATGTGGCCCATACCGGGGAGGTGGCCGCCGAGGGGTTAAAACTGCTCAATATCGCTGGGGCTTATTGGCGGGGGGACGAGAAGCGGCCGCAATTGCAACGAATCTACGGCACGGTCTTCCCCAGCCGCCAGGAACTGGATGATTACCTGGAAAGGTTGGCCGAGGCCGAGCGGCGGGATCACCGCAAACTAGGCAAGGAACTGGATTTATTCAGCATCCACGATGAAACCGGGGCGGGACTCATCCTCTGGCATCCCAAGGGGGCCCTGGTCCGCCACCTCATCGAGGATTATCTGACGCAGGAACACCTTGACGCCGGCTATCAATTATCCTACACCCCTCACATCGGGAAGGGGGCGCTGTGGGAAATAAGTGGCCACCTCGATTTCTTCCGCGAGAACATGTACTCGCCCATGGACATCGAGGGGCAGGAGTACTTCGTCAAGCCCATGAACTGTCCCTTCCATATATTGGTTTATAAGAGCCGGCTCCGTTCCTACCGCGAACTCCCCCTGCGCATCTCCGAATTGGGAGCGGTGTATCGCTATGAGCGCTCGGGAGTGCTCCACGGGCTCTTGCGGGTGCGCGGCTTTACCATTGATGATGCCCACATCTTCCTGCGGCCGGACCAACTGGAGGAAGAAGTAATATCCGTAGTGCAGTTTGCGCGGCGAATCTTGGGAGCCTTTGGCTTCATGGAGATAAAAGCTTATCTGGCGACGAGACCGGAGAAAGCAGTAGGAGAGGTCGAGCAATGGAGAAGAGCCGAGGCTTCCCTCCAGCATGCTATCCAGCAAGTCGGCCTGGAATATGAACTCGACGAAGGGGGGGGCGCCTTCTATGGCCCCAAGATCGATCTCAAGGTCAAAGACGCCCTGGGGCGGGAATGGCAACTGACCACGGTGCAATTCGACTTCAACCTTCCGGAGCGGTTCGACCTCTCATTTGCTGGGGAGGACGGGGTACCCCACCGTCCCTATATGATCCACCGCGCGCTTTTAGGCTCGGTCGAACGCTTCTTTGGGGTCCTAATCGAGCACTATGCCGGAGCCTTCCCGGTGTGGCTGGCTCCGGTGCAGGCGGTAATCATCCCCATCGCCGACCGGCACCTCTTGTACGCGCAGATGGTGGAGGCCAGACTCAAGGAAAATGGCCTGCGCACCGTGATCGATGACCGACCGGAGAGGATGCAGGCCAAGATCCGCGATGCCCAGTTGCAGAAAATCCCCTATATGCTGGTGGTGGGAGACCGCGAAGCGGAGGAAGGCGCGGTCTCGGTCCGGCTGCGTACGGAGGAGGACCTGGGGAAGAAGAGCATGGAGGATTTCCTGACCATTGCTTTGCAGGCTATTGGAGAAAAACGAACTAACTGAAAGTGCTGTCAGGAGTTACCTCCTGACAGCATGCTTCGCATCGTCAGGTGTCAGATGGTAACATCTGACACCACTCCGAGAGCGAGGCATTGGAGTGATGTAGGGTCGCCGTCGCCCTGACAAATCAGGGCTATGCCGACCTAGGGAGATCCTTCACCCTCCCCCGTCCCGACTTTGTCGGGACAAGTCGGGTTCAGGATGACAATTCTTTTGTCATGCTGAGTCCCGACCGCAGTCGGGACGAAGCACCTCCCTGTAGCACCGATCCATGGCCTGGGCATGCTTCCCGTCGCCGAGGATGACAGGAAGAGATGGACCCACAACTTATCACCACTCTTATCCTTGGTTTCACCCTGGGGCTAAAGCACGCCCTGGACCCCGACCATGTGGTGGCCGTCTCCACCATCGTGGCCAGTGAGCGGAGCCTGCTCCGTTCGGCGGCAGTGGGCTTATCCTGGGGGCTGGGCCACACCCTCACCCTGCTTGTTGTTGGTCTGGCCGTGCTATTTTTGCAGGTGAGCATCCCCGAGGGCATTGCCACACTTATGGAGTTAGCAGTGGGGGTGATGCTGGTGGTATTGGGGTGGCAGAGTCTAAGGGCTTACCGCAAGCGGCGGCTCCACGCCCACCCCCACCAGCACCCCGGTGCCGAAGCCCACTTTCACCTTCATCCCCAGCAAGCCAGCGAGGCAGAGCATACACATGCCCACCCTAGTCCAGAGAGCCGCTCATTCTGGGCTGGGTTTTTCCACGATTTCCGGCTCCGCCCCAAATCGCTATTGGTGGGGATGATCCACGGTCTGGCGGGTAGCGCCGCTCTTCTTCTCCTGGTGCTCACTACGGCACGCTCAGCCGTGCAGGGCCTGGCCTATATCCTGCTCTTTGGGCTGGGCTCTATTGGGGGGATGCTTATGGTTTCCAGCCTGATGGGCCTCCCCCTGGCTATATCCGCCGAGCGATTCTCCTGGCTCAACGAGAAAGTGGGGCTGGCCGCGGGAGTGGTGAGCATCGGGCTGGGGGCGGTGCTCATTGCCCATATTTATCTTCCCGGAGCGTGAGCCGGAAAGTCACTCATGGAAAAAGCGAGGGCCCCGACTCAACTTCGGGACCCCCTTTCTTGCTAAACCGTCGAAGCGATGTTGTGGTCTTTATCAACCCCTAGTCATAGTAAATCCACCATCCTCCACGGTCCCCATCGGAAAGGTAGCAATACCCGTAACTGGAATAGCCGCCACCGTCTGGCAGCACTTCTTCGGGGAACCGCTGACCAGACTTGCAGACGCTGCTTTCCCCGGAATCCGTATTCCAGACCCGGACCCTGAAATGGTAATCGGTGACGCCATGGGGAATAGCAAAGGTATCGGAATAAACTTCCCCATCGTCGCTACTGCATTCCGCAGTCACCTTGGGGCCAACACGAACACCATTTCTGGTCCACCAAAATGTTACTTTTTCGCGGAAGAATTCCCCGCCAGAGCAGTAGGTGCTCAGGAAATAGGATCCTAAATGGTCCGGGCTCACATTCGCTCGCGGCCCGGATTCCGTGTTCCCCAAGGCCACCGAGGCCACACTGATTGCCCCCAGAGCACCCAAGAACAAAACTAAGAGAACTCTCCTGATTTTCATTTTTCCTCCTTCGCTAGTATTGGGATGAAGCCTTAGTGCTCAAAAATTTCGTAGCTGGTATCCTCTCCCTCACCTCCTTTCTCCCATTTTTGACCCATAATATCTCCTGGCTTTGTCAAGCATCCCCACTGATCCGGGGCTGGCCGCGGGAATAGTGAGAATCGGGCTGGGGGTGGTGCTCATTGCCCATATCTATCTTCCCGGAGTGTAAGCCGGAAACCCACCTACCGGAAAAGAGGGAATCCCGACTTGCGTCGGGACTCCCTGGTCTAGGCTTTCAGAACAGGCCTACCGCCAACGGCTAGTCGAGGTCGAAGAACCCAAATTCCCAAAAATCAGGCATGCCTTTCAGGGTTATCCGGATGTGATAATCGTTAGCCACACCGGGCATCTCCGGCAGGAGTTCTTCAAAGCCCTCCGACTCGGCGCAGTTCAGTTTCACCAACGCTCGCTCCCCCACCCTTTTGCCGTCCTTGGTCCAATAAAATTTTATCCTCATCTTGGAATGCGGGTCCCCGAAGCATTCTCCGCCCCAGCCAAAGGGGATAAAATCCTGGATCCCGGCCTCACTCTGGATCCCGACACCGCTGGCCGAGGCAGCAGCCAGCTCGTCTTCGCCGTCCAAAAAGAACAACCAATCGTCGGGCATGCCAGTGAGGTCTACCTTGATGTGATAATCATTGGCCCCCTTCGGCATGTTGGGCAGGGCTTCCTCAAAGCCTTCTCCCTCCCCGCTGCAGTCCAGTATCACCACAGCCGGATCCCCGGTGAGAGTGGCGTTGCGGGTCCACCGAAATACTAGCTTCATCTCATCCCCAGGGTCCCCTACACAAAACCCGCCCCAGACTGTGGGCGCAAAAAATTGAACCTTGCTGGCAAAGACCGAACTGGAGAGGGTTAGGGTGAGG
>JACPPX010000044.1 GCA_016190785.1 Chloroflexota bacterium | reverse complement strand
TTATAGTTTAGAGAAACCAATAAAAGACACTCCGCTTATCTTCCCCCTAAATAAAGGCCCTCCTTTCCTCGGATAAAATTTGCGACTTTGCTCCGAGATGCCGGGGCACCGTTGTTCCGGCTAGTCGATCCTCTCTTCGGTATTGGGGTCGAAGAGATGCATCCGCTCCATATTGAATACCAGCTCCACTGGCTTTCCCGGCCGGGCGGAAGTCCTCGGCTCCACCCGAGCGGTAAAATTCTGCTTCCCGGTGGAGAGATATAGGAAAACCTCGCTCCCCATCAGCTCAGTCACTTCCACCTGGGCCTTGACCACCGCATCCTGAGAAACAGAAGAAGCCAGGGCCCGGTCGTGGATATCCTCCGGACGGATGCCGAAGATCATTTCCTGTCCCCGGTAGTTAACTAACTTGCCCGCTCGCTCAGCTGGAACTTTCAGCCGAAAACTATCAGCCTGGAGGTAAACCTGACTATCCTCCCCCAGGAGCCGGGCGGGAAAGAAATTCATGGCCGGACTACCGATGAATCCGGCCACAAAAATATTCAGAGGATGATCGTAGAGGTTCTGGGGGGTATCCAGTTGCTGCAGGAGCCCATCCTTGAGAACGGCGATGCGGGTGCCCATGGTCATGGCTTCGGTCTGATCATGGGTCACATAGATAAAGGTCGTCTCCAGTCGTTGGTGGAGTTTGGACAGCTCCGCCCGGGTCTGGACCCGTAATTTGGCATCCAGGTTGGAAAGGGGCTCGTCCATCAGGAAGACCTTCGGCTCGCGGACAATAGCCCGTCCCAGGGCTACCCGCTGCCTCTGCCCTCCGGAGAGCTGCCGCGGCTTCCGGTCGAGGAGGGGGGAGATCCCCAGGATCTCCGCCGCCTCTTTGACCCGCCGGTCGATCTCCGGCTTAGCGGTTTTGCGCAGTCGCAGCCCGAAGGCCATATTGTCGTAGACATTCATGTGGGGATAGAGGGCATAACTCTGGAAAACCATGGCGATGTCCCGGTCTTTGGGGGGGACATCATTCACCAAGTGCTCACCGATGTAGATGTTTCCCGAGGTTATTTCTTCCAACCCAGCGAGGAGCCGGAGGGCGGTGGATTTTCCGCAACCGGAGGGACCAACCAGGACGAGGAACTCCTTGTCCTTGATTTCTAGGTTGAGGTCATTGACCGCGGTGACATTGCCAAATTGTTTGGTTACATGATCATAGGTAACACTGGCCATTTTCCCCTCCTGAGTAACAACTCGCAATATAGCATAGTATTATCTCCCTGTCAACACTGTATTGACTATTCTACGGATCGGCTTTTAATAAGAACCGACCACTCTCCCTCCTGCACTTTCTCCCCATTCTGATTGGTGATGGTCAGGCCCAGGACTACTATCCCGCCTCCTAAGCGGCTCAGGGGTTTGGTCTGTTTTATTTGGACCAGCACTTTGACGGTGTCTCCAATGTAGATAGGGGCCTTGAACTTCCAGTCCACACTGAGAAAGGCCTGGACGGCATTGATGAAACCCAGTTGCGAGGCCAGCCCAGAAGCCAGGGCCAGACCCAATAGTCCATGGGCCACCCTCTGCCCAAATTGAGAACCTTTGGCAAATTCGGCATCCACATGCAGGGGATTATAATCTCCGGAGACCCCGGCAAAGTTAACAATATCCGTCTCGGTAACCGTCCGCCCCGGAGTTAGCATCTCCTGGCCCACCGCAAAGTCTTCAAAGTAAATCCCTTTTGTGGTTTTATTCTCGGCCACCAAACTCCTCCTGCGGCCATTATACTCCACCTTATCTGAGGAGCAATAGCCTTTGCCCGGCCCTTTTGCTATATTGAGAGGCAAAAGATGTTCCCCATTTTCTGGGCTGTCTTTTTGGTCTCAGGGGCAGCACTCCTTTTCGAGATCACTCTAATCCGCGTCTTTTCTATTGCCCAGGGGTACCACTTTGCCTTCCTCGCGGTGAGTGTGGCCCTCTTGGGATTCGGGGCCAGCGGGACGATTCTGGTCCTCTCCCCCCGGCTGCAAATTCGGCAGGATCCGAGAGCCCTCCGCAACATAATCTTTGCCCTCTCCTTGCTTTTCTCCCTGAGTATCCCACTAAGTTATCTGGTTTCCAATAATGTGCCTTTCGACTCCTACCAGATTGCCTGGGACTCCAAACAGATAGCATATCTTGCCATCTACTATCTGTCCCTAGCCCTGCCATTTATCTTCGGCGGCTTGGTAGTGGGCGGCACCCTGGCTAGCCTTCCGGGGATGGAGGACCGGCTATATGCCGCCAATCTTTTGGGATCAGGCTCAGGAGTAGTTGGAGCTCTCTTTGCCCTATCCTTGCTGGGGGGAGAGGGCTCTATAGTACTTTCCGCAATACTCGGGGGGATGGCCACTTTGCCTCTGGCCTCCGGAATTAGGCGGGTGAGCACCACCCTAGGAGTACTGGGAATAGAGATGTTGCTCCCCCTCTTTGCTCCCCAGGCTTTTACCATTCACATGTCCCCCTATAAGTCCCTGGCCCAGACTTTACGTTATCCGGACACAGAGATAATCCAAACTGGCCAGAACGCCTTTTCTACGGTAGCTGTTGTGGAAGGACCTTCTCTCCACCTCGCCCCGGGGCTAAGCCTGGCTTATGGTGGAACCCTGCCCAGGCAGAGGGGGATAGCCGTCGACGGGGATGATATAAGCCCGGTAGCCGATTTTGAGGCCGACCCCAGTTTCCTGGAATTTTTGCCCACCGCGGTGGCCTATGACCTGGTGGCTTCACCAAAGGTCCTAGTTCTGGAAGCGAGGGGGGGATTGGACATACTGCAAGCTCTTCACCAAGGAGCGCAAGAGGTGGTGGCCGTGGAGAGCAATCCCACCATCGTTGAGTTAGCGAATGGAGTTTACTTGGACCCACGGGTTAAGGTCATTACCGAGATTGGTCGTGGTTTTCTAGCGGGGAGCAAAGATGTCTTCGACTTGATCGTACTCTCCCGGGCCGATGCCTTCCGCCCGGTGACCTCCGGAGCCTACAGCCTCCAGGAAGACTATACCTACACCGTGGAGGCTTTCGTCGCCTACCTCGAGCATCTAGCTACTGAGGGCATACTGGTCGTACCCCGCTGGTTCCAAGTGCCACCTTCTGATGATCTGCGAGCGGTGGCGACCACAGTTGCTGCTCTGCAAAGACTAGGGAAAGATGAGCCGGGAAAACATATCGCCGCCATCCGTGGTCTTACCGCATCCCTCTTAATAGTAAAAGGCAGCGAGTTTACTTCTCAAGAACTGGATGTCATCCGCAGTTTTGCCCAAGAGAAAAAATTTGACCTGGTTTACTACTGGGGGATGCCCCCTGAGGAGGCAGATCGTTTCTACACCCTGTCAGACCAGGCCGACTACTGGGCTTATCGCAACCTTATCGAAGCGAGAAACCATGAGGAGTTCTTCTCCACATACGATTACGATGTCTCTGCGCCGAACGACGACAAGCCCTTTTTCTTCCACTTCTTTACTATCCAGCTACTCCCTGAAATACTGGCTTCCTGGGGCAAAGTATTTCAACCCTTCGGGGGCAGCGGGTTTCTGGTATTGTGGGCCCTTCTCGCCTTGGCGGTCGTCGCCTCCTTAATCCTCATCCTCATCCCCCTGTTCAGGTTGCCGAGGGTGGATACTACTGCCTACCGAGGAAGATTCTTCCTGTACTTCACTCTCCTGGGACTTGGTTTTCTTTTTGTGGAGATCCCCCTCATTCAAAAGTTCATCCTTTTCCTCGGCCATCCGGTCTATGCCCTGGGCGGAGTTCTCTTTGGGATTCTATTATTCTCCAGTCTGGGCAGTTATCTCTCCCCCAAGATGCCCTTTGGTTTCCTGCTCGCACTCGCGGTAGTGATATTTATCTATCCCCTAATCCTTCCTCCCTTTTTTCAGGCTCTTTTGGGATGGCCGTTACTCCTCCGCTTGTTGGCCACGGTCATCACCCTCGCACCGCTGGGCACACTGATGGGCATCCCCTTCCCCAAAGGCTTAGCCCTGGTGGGGAGGACCAGCCCCGGACTCGTTCCCTGGGTGTGGGGGATCAATGGCTTCGCTTCGGTGCTCTCCTCCATTTTAGCGGCAATATTGGCCCTCTCCTCCGGTTTCAGCCTGGTGCTCAACCTTGCGGCTGGATTTTACTTTCTGGCCTGGGCGGCAATCCATCCTTTTCCTAAAGTTAAATAAAACCGGCCAAGAGCCATCTCCTGGCCAGCAGCCAATTCGGGATTGATGACAATGGTAGATCTAGCCCGGGCCTCCGGTCAGGGGCACAAACCGCACCGGTCCCCAATTGTAGGAGACCAATTGCTCCCCTTGCTTAATAATCTGCCACAAAGTCTGATAAGCACCCGGGGGGCCTACGGGGATGACCAGCCTCCCGCCATCCTTGAGTTGCTGGACTAGAGCGGAGGGGATGTGGTCGGGAGCGGCGGTGACGATGATGGCATCGAAGGGGGCATATTCCTCCCAGCCGTAATAGCCATCGAGGTTGGCGACGATTACTTGGGTGTAGCCTAGACGCCGCAGACTTTCCTCGGCGGAGGAGGCCAGTTCGGGGATAATCTCCACGGTGTACACCTGATCCGTGATTTCGGCTAGGACCGCGGCCTGGTAGCCAGAACCGGTCCCCACCTCCAGAACACTATCCCCCGGCTCGATTTGCAGCAGTTCAGTCATGAGGGCCACGATATAGGGCTGAGAGATGGTCTGGCCGAAACCAATGGGCAGGGGGTGGTCATCGTAGGCCTGGCCTAAATATTCATCAGGCACGAATTCGTGGCGGGGAACAGCCCGCATCGCGGCCAGCACCAGCTCATCGCTCACGCCTCGTGCCGCGATTTGATTAGCCACCATTGCTTCTCTCTCCTCAGCATAGGCCTCATCATCAGGAGTGGCCGCCGGAGTTGACCGGCCAGCAGGAGCACATCCCGCCAGCAAAAAGACGGACAGAATCAAAAGGTGGCCGACCCCTCGCAAACTAAACTCCTTATTCCATTTTATTCTTCACCGCCAATAAACTCAAACCGCCAACTTGACGCCGAAATAGAAATCAACTAGGATGACCTTCCCGAGATGTCCCCCAAAATGAAGGCTCTCTTCAAGAGCACTCCCGCCCCGGGACTAGAACTCCGCGAGGTAGAGGCCCCTAACCCCAAGCCCGATGAGGTCCTGGTGCGGGTGCGGGCCGCCTCCATATGTGGGACGGATCTCCATATCTACCACTGGGACCCCTGGGCGCAAGGAAGGCTACATCCTCCACTGATTGTGGGCCACGAATTATGTGGTGATATCGTCGAAGTCGGCAGCCAGGTCAGCGAAATCAAGGTTGGGGATTTTATTTCTGCAGAGAGCCACATCATTGACGGAACCTGTGATATGTGCCGCACCGGCCGCGGCCACCTCTGCCGCAACACCTCGATCATCGGGGTGGACCGCGACGGCTGCTTTGCGGAGTATATCACCATCCCGGCGATCAATGCCTGGGTCAATCCTCCGGATATGCCGGTGGAGATTGCCGCCCTGCAGGAAAATTTCGGCAACGCAGTCCATACCGCCTTCGCCACCGATTTGACCGCCAAAAAGGTCCTGGTCACTGGCTGCGGCCCGGTAGGGCTGATGACCATCGCTGTGGCCAAAGCCGCCGGCGCCCGCTCGATATATGCCACCGACATCAGCCCCTACCGCTTGGACCTGGCCAAGAAAATGGGGGCAGACTTGGTCCTGAACCCCCAAGATGCGGATGTGGTGGCGGTAGTTAATCACGAAACCGAAGGGGAAGGAGTGGATGTCCTTCTAGAAATGTCCGGGGTTCCGGCGGCCATCAATCAAGGATTTAGCCTCCTCAAGCCGGGTGGAGAGGCCGCCCTCCTGGGATTGCCGGGGAAACCATTCGAGTTCGACTTGGCCGACCATGTTATTTTTAAGGGGGTCACGGTCTACGGAATCGTAGGCCGCAAACTTTGGGAGACCTGGTATCAGGCACGGGG
>JACPPX010000043.1 GCA_016190785.1 Chloroflexota bacterium | reverse complement strand
TTGGTCCAGGTCTCAAAGGCCTTCACCAGTTTCCCTTTCTTGGGATCGATAGGCTTGGCCAAAATATAAAGCACCGCAGTGGTGATCCCCGTATCCAGGGAAAAGGCGACGTTGATAAACAAATAATTCAAGCCCCAATCCTCACTGAGCATTCCTGCCATGCCATTCAAAGTGATACAGGGAATTATTCCCAATAACAGGCCCAGCCGCGAAGCCCGATCCGGCCCCTCATAGATAAAGGAGCGGGGCATGACCTCCAGCCCGGCCTCATCGCTGCGGTTAAGCCTTCTTATGGTCTGGATGGTATTTCTTCCATAAAGGGTTTGGAAAAGCGCCAGGGAAATAATGAAGAGAGCGGCCAAACCTCGATCCAGATCTCCGAACACTACCCGTAAATAAAAAATGATGGGCAGAAGCAAAAACCAGCGGCCGTAGTTGATCAACCCCGCAAATTGATAGTGGCTCAACCCCAGGGAATCGTTGATCTTTTCGGAGATGCGGCCGTGGGCGGCAACCAGATGCTCATCTATTCTTTTCAGTTTTCCGTGGAAGTCCATTCTCCCCTACCGATGGCCATCCGTGGAGCAAACTTCATCCCTGCCGCTCAATTAGTAGCCACCCACCTCTATTTTACAATAAATAGACAAACTCGACTTGGTTAGTATGTAAATAATACGAAATTATAGGCAAGAAGTGATTTATCCCCCAAAAAACGAGCAGGGGCCGTATCTGCCCCCGCTCGCCTGGGCCCAAATCTGCTCTATCCCTTGGGCCGGTCCTGCTCCACCTCGCTAAGGGCCTCCTCGAAGAGGGTTAATCCCTCGTCCACCGTCTCCCGGTCAATGTTCAGGGCGGGCATAAACCGCACCGTAGAGGGGCCGGTCCCCAGGATGAGCAGCCCCTTCTTGAAGGCCCGCTCCACCACCTGGTCCCGCAATCCGGCGGCCGGCTCCTTGGTCTTTTTGTCCCTTATCAACTCCACCCCCACCATCAGCCCCAAACCCCGCACATCCCCGATGGTAGAGTGGCGCTCCATCATCTCCGAGCAGGCATCCAGCATATACTGGCCCATGGTTGCCGCATTGCCCAGCAGCCCCTCCTCCTCGATCACCGAGATGGTGGCCAGGGCCGCGGCGGAGGAGATGGGGTTCCCTCCGAAGGTGTTGCCGTGGGCCCCCGGCGGCCAGGTCATAAGGTCCCTGCGGGCGATCATCGCCCCCAGTGGCATCCCCGAGGCGATTCCCTTGGCGATGGCCACAATATCAGGTACCACCCCAAAATGCTCGCTGGCGAACCATTTCCCGGTGCGCCCCATCCCGGTCTGGATCTCGTCCACTACCAGGAGGATGCCATGCCGGTCGGCCAATTCCCGCAAGCGGGGCATCCACATGGGAGGAGGGATGACATACCCTCCTTCCCCTTGGACGGGCTCAACAAAAATGGCTGCCACTTCATCGGGGGGTATTGACTGTTTGAAGAGTCCGGTCTCGATCACCTCCACGCAATACACATCGCAAGAGGGGTAGGTCAATTGATAGGGGCAGCGGTAACAGTAGCCGTAGGGGACATGGGTGACGCCCGGCACCAGGGGGAAGAAGCCCTTGCGCTGCACCGCCTTGGAGGCGGTGAGGGAGAGGGCCCCCAGACTCCGCCCGTGGAACCCCCCTAGAAAGGCGAGCATTTGCGGCCGGCCGGTATAGTAGCGGGCCAACTTAAAAGCGGCCTCGATAGCCTCCGTCCCGGAGTTCGTGAAAAAAACCTGCTTGGGCTCATCCCCCGGAGCCAGGCTATTTAACTTCTCGGCCAGTTCGATCTGCACCGGATAGTAGAAGTCGGTGCCGGACATGTGGATGAACTTCTCTGCCTGCTCCTTGATAGCCTCCACCACTTTGGGGTGGCTGTGGCCGGTGGCGGTCACCGCGATCCCGGCATTGAAGTCAATATAGCGATTGCCATCCACATCCCACACCACCGACCCCTGGCCGTGGTCCATCACAAAGGGGTAAGAGCGGGTGTAGGAGGGGGAGATGGACTCCCGATCCCGCTCCACATACTTTTGGGCCTTGGGTCCGGGGATCTCTGTTGCCTTCTGGGCTATCTTGGTCTTTTCGGCCATCGAGAATTATCGTTCCTTTCTAAATTGTTATGTAAAGGGGAATTTTAAGCGGCAATTTTTGAGGATACGCCAGAGGACGGGAAAAGTCAACCGAGCACTGCCTCTGTCCCGTATATCTTGATCCTGGATTTTAAATCCAGGGCCAGAGTATATTAGGATAAACTTTAGGTCGTCCCCGAACTAGGCTATAATTTGCCAACTCCTATTGGATAGCCAGCCAAGGCGAATGGACGAGAAATATTCCTACCCCATCCGTGCCGATAGCCACCTGGAAAGGGTGCTTAGGGCCAAGCACTTTGCCATCACCGCCGAGATCGTACCCCCCAAAAGCCCCAACCCTCAAGCCGTCCGCGACAAGGTCCAATTGCTCAAGGGGGCGGTGGACGCCATCAATGTGGTGGATAACTCCTCGGCCAACCTGCGGATGTGCAGCCTGGCCGGCGCCTTTCTGGTGCAAGAAGAAGGGGTGGAGGCGGTGATGCAACTCGCCTGCCGCGACCGCAATCGCATCGCCCTGCAGAGCGACCTCTTGGGAGCCTCGGCCCTCGATATCAAGAACTTCTTGCTCTTAACCGGCGATCATCCCAAAGAGGGAGATAACCCCGATGCCAAGCCGGTCTTTGAACTGAACTCCATCAAACTCCTCAACGCCGCCCGAGCCATGCGCGATGAGGGGAAACTGATGTCTGGCTTTGAGATGAAGCACCGCCCCCCCATTTTTCTGGGGGCGGCGGCCAACCCCTTTGCCAAAACTATCGAGCAGCGGCCCTCCCGCATGGCCCAGAAAGTGGAGGCCGGGGCCGATTTCATCCAGACCCAGTTCATCTTTGACCTCCCCCGCTTCGCCAAATATATGGAGGGGGTACGGGAACTGGGGCTGCACCACAAAGTTTATATTTTGGCCGGGGTCTGCCCTCCCAAATCCCTGGAGATGGCCCAATACATCGGCCAACTCTCCGGGGTCTATGTCCCCGATTCGGTGGTCGAGCGGATGCGCAAAACCCCGGAAGACAAGCGAGGCGATGAAGGGGTGAAGATCTGCCTGGAAGTAATCGAGGGCATCCGCCAAATCGAGGGGGTGGCGGGGATCCACATATTGCCCATCGGCTGGGAGAAAATCGTCCCCGAAGTGGTGGAGCGGGCGGGACTGATGCCGAGACCGGTAGTGGAGAATTCTGCTGGAGGATAACACCTCAAAACCTATGCCCTGGCACGAGTACGTCGGCGTAATTCATCTCCACACTACTTCCTCCGATGGCACCAAAACTCACGAGGAAGTGGCAAAGATTGCCATCCGCGAAGGGCTGGATTTTATTATCGTCACTGACCACAATCGCCTAGTGAAAGAACAAGAGGGCTGGCAGGGCCCTCTTCTCCTTCTGGTCGGCGAAGAGATTCACGACACTCACCGCAATCCCCAGGCTAGCCACTACCTGGCCTTCGGCATCCAAGAGGAGGTAGCACAGCATGCCGCCGAGCCCCAAGCCTTAATCGAGGCCGTGAATAATCAACGTGGATTCGGCTTCCTGGCCCATCCCTACGAGATCGCCCCGCCCTTTACCCGTGAGCCGGACCTCTCCTGGGCCGACTGGGAAGTGGAGGAGTATGCGGGTTTAGAAGTGTGGAACTATATGAGCGAGTTCAAAGCTCGGGCAACCAGCCTGCCCGCAACCTTGCTCTACGCCTATTTCCCCGGCCTGGCCATTCATGGCCCCTTCTCCCAAACCTTGCAGAGATGGGACCAACTGCTCACTACACGAAAAGTGGCTGTTTTGGGCGGGGCCGATGTTCATGGCAAAATCTACCGGCTGGGTCCCCTCCGCCGGGCCATTCTCTCCTACGAGCACTGTTTCCGTGCCCTGCGCACCCACATACTGGTCCCCGAGCCATTCAACGGCCAGTTAGAGCACGACCGGGGGCTGGTGAACGATGCCCTGCGCGAGGGCTGCTCCTCTACCGCATACGACATGATCGGCAATGCGGTGAGCTTTCGCTTCTTAGCCAAAAGCCCGCTGGGGGCGGCCATCATGGGCCAGGAGATCCCCCTGGGCGAAGACCCTGAGTTTTGGGTTTCCTCCCCCCTCCCCGCCGATTTGCGCCTGATCCACAACGGCCAAGTCGTAGCCCAAGACCAGGGCAAAGCCCTGCGCTACCATCCGAGGGAGAAAGGCTATTACCGGGTGGAGGCCTATCGCCGTCATTTCCTCAAAAAGCGCGGCTGGGTCTTCACCAACCCTATTTATATCGTCTAAATAATAGGGGGATTGTCCTTTCTTATTGCTCGCTGACTCGAATCTTAAACCCCCTCCGCTTAGCCTCTCGCACGATGGTTTCCCCGGGGACGGCGCGTTCGACCGAAAGGGCCCCTGGTGCAACCTGGCCGCGGGTGGCGAGGATGGCCATGATCGCTGCGTGCCCGCCAGTGATCCGCTCCATGGCCGTAAAACCCGTTTTAGGATCATAGTAATCAATCAGTTCCACGATAATCGCCATGCGCTTCCCTTTTCTTTTGCCCACGGCCTTGACTCTGATCACACCCACATCCCGGATCTCTGGTCGGACGATCTTCGAAGCGAGGAGAGTCTTAAAGCGCTCGTTCTCAAACAAGCCCAGGTCTTTGAAGGCAGTCATTTGCGCCCAATGGCCCGCATAGCGGAGGGTCTTGTTCTCCAGAGTTCTCAGTTTCCCCCGGTAGTCCCAAGGCATAGTAGAGGTTCCTCCGGAGGTGACAAAGGCTTCCAATTTTCCTAGGGGTGGTATCTCGAGCACTTCGTAGTCCGCGAAACAGGGAACTCGGATGACCTTCCCGTTCCGGAGAAAATAGGCGAAGCCGGTGTACTCATTGAGCAACCCCTCAATGTTAAAGGTGAGGAGATAGTTCCAGGGGGGCTGCGGCTTCTGCGGCAGACCTCCCTCCCAGAGGAAGACCTCTTGCGGGTCATCCAGGAGAGACATGGCGAAGGTTGCCAGAGAAATGTTCATCCCCGGCCCCATCCCGCAATCGGGAATGATCGAGATACCGG
>JACPPX010000039.1 GCA_016190785.1 Chloroflexota bacterium | reverse complement strand
TACTCCAGGTCGGCGTCCTGAATGAGGATAATATCCCCCGTTGCCGCCTCTATCCCCCGCCGCACTGCTGCCCCCTTCCCCATATTCACCGGCTGGCGAAAGACGCGGGTCTCCGGATTAGATTGCTCCTTTTGCAGAATCTCCGCCGTGCCATCGGTGGAGCCATCATCCACCACAATGATCTCCTTATCCACCCCCGCCTCCGCCGCCCGCACTCGGCGCAGGACCTCGACAATAGTCGCCGCCTCATTGTAGACCGGGATGATGACCGAGAGTTTCATGGTGCTTATCCAAGTCCAGCATTATAGCCCAGCATAAAACTACCCACAAATGTAGGGGAGGCACTTGCGGCCTCCCGTTTTCACTAACTCGCCCTGCCTGACCGGATAGCCTATTGATGAACCATCTTTAGCCCAGCAGCCCCGCGAACACCGTGCGCATCACTATATTCGCCATAAGGATGACCACCACGCTTGTCCCAATCTGCACAACGAAGCGCGCGTCCACCAAAGTGGGCGTGAAACTTTGCACCTGTTGAATCTGATAGACCAAGTGCTGGTGTCGGATCAGCCGAGGCAAGGCAACCGACGGGTCTTGCGGTGCAGGGAAATCTGCCACCTCTCCCAATTCACGCTGTAAGGCCTTCAACTCTTCTGTCTTCTCTCGTGCAAGAAATCGGTTCATAAACAATTGAGGAACCACGATAGTGGGAATGGTGAAAACAACGACCACTGCTATTGTGATTAGGTTGATGGTTATAAACAGCGGATCAGTGGCGGCGGGTTGGATGGCGAAGGAAAGGAGGGTGCTCACAATGAGCGGTAAGGTAAAAGTGGCCCAAACTACCCAGAGCAGCCGGTTGAAGGGTTGCAGGGCAGACTTTCCACCTTGGACAACAAAACCCTCCTTGAGATCCAGATCTTGGCCAATACTCCGAGCGAACAAACCGAGCCCGAAGGTGGCCACCGATATAGCCCCTCCGAAGAAGTAGCCCATAAAAGGCGCAGCGAGCAGGGTAATATCACGGAATATCTCAGGTAGTGTGGCTGTGCCGATCGATGGCTCCTGCGGGAAAAAAGCATACAACGCGGTACCACCACCCGCGATCACCATGCCCACCCAAAAGAAACGCATAAGCAAATTGGGTGCAGCTGCCTGAAGGGTTGTGATTTCCTCCTCGCTGTTAGCCAGCCAGGGTCTTATGTTACGCCAAAAATAGTCTAAAGCCCGAGGCGCATACCCAAGAGTATAGGCAGCGAGGGCAGGCAAGGCAAAGTTAACCAGCGATGGGTAATCACCCAAATATCGGGGCAAAATACCAGCGCGAAAGGCAATGAGGGCGCCGATTCCGTAGGTAATGGCGAAGAGAATGAGACAAATCGCCCGCAAAGGGAGGCGCGCTCGAGCCACAACATACTCGTACCACAGCCAGGGGATGCGCTGCAAGATCGTGCAATGAGGCATAGTCGCCGTTACAGTAGTCTCTGCAGTTGTCACCATCTTTCCCGCCACTATCGTTGAAATTACCTTGAATGATAGATGTATCCCCTAGCTTGTCAATAGCATCTCATTGCCGGAAAGTAAAAAGGCGACCACTGCGGTCTCCTTTATACTGAGCTAGCCAAAATGTGTTGTTTATTTCTCCTGCGCCTCCTGGGCCAGTATTATGGCCTCGGCAATCTCTTTCATCGGCATCCGCTTATCCATGCTCATCTTTTGGATTCGCCTGAAAGCCTCCTGCTCGCTCAATTTCTGCGTGTCCATCAAGATCCCTTTGGCCCGGTCCACCAATTTCCTGGTTTCCAGAGTGTCTTTTAGATCGGCAATTTCCCGCCCCAGAGCCTTGAATTCCCTGAATCGAGAAAGGGCTACTTCAATGGCCGGGCTTAAATCCGACTCGCGGAACGGTTTCATGAGATAAGCTGCCACCCCTGCTTCTTTGGCCCGCTCCACCAATTCCTTATCCCCATAGGCGGTGAGGAGCAGGACCGGGCAGATCCCGTCCCCCGTAAGCGCAGCCGCAGCTTCGATTCCGTCCACCCCCGGCATCTTGATGTCCATGATTACAATGTCCGGGCGAAGCTCCCGCGCCATGTTAATCGCACTAGCCCCATCCCCCGCCTCCCCTACCACTAGATAGCCCAGGCTGGTGAGCATCTCCTTGAGGTCCATACGGATCACCGACTCATCATCGGCGATGACCACTCTTGTCTTCCCCACTTATTATTCCTCCTCCCAGGGCTCGCTCTTTCCCAGCGACGTCTTGGGAAAAGTCACCGCCGCTTGCACCCCTCTCCCCCCTTGTATTTGGAATCGGCCTTTGAGGTCCTCTTCCACCAGGGTCTGGACGATGCGCAGCCCCAGGCTGGCGTCCTCATCAAGGTTGAAATCAGAGGGGAGGCCCCGGCCATCGTCTTGGATGGAAATGGTAACCTGCTCTGCCCCGTCGTTGAGATTAACAGTGATCGTGCCTTCCCGCCGCCGCTCATAACCGTGTTCTAGCGAGTTCTGCAAGAGTTCGTTGATTACCAAGGCACAGGCTGTAGCCTGTTGCGCGGGGAGAGAAATGTTGGGACCTTCGAGTTGCAATGAGATTTGCTTCTCCCGATCCATAACCCCATCTTGCAGTTGCTCGATCACCCTCCTTGCCACCTCCCGCAGATTGACGATCCTTACCTCTTCTTGGGACAGATACTCATGAATAACTGCTACGCTCAAGATGCGATGCAGGCTGTCGCGTAAAGCCTGGCGGGCCTCTCCGGAATCGGTTCGCCGAGCTTGGAGCCGAAGGAGGGCGGCAATGGTCTGCAAGTTATTCTTCACCCGATGGTGTATCTCGCGGATCATCGCCGTCTTGACCCGCAGTTCCCTTTCCTGGCGCTGGACTAGAGTGGCATCGTGGATAATGACCAATACTCCGTGGTCAACATAGTCACTAAACCCAGCCCACAGCCTATTCCAAATGCCGAGACTATACTCGGCGGCGAAGGGGATGAGCTTGCGCTGCCAGATACGGTTTCCCTCCCGAGCCTCGTCTTCGAGAAATTTACCCTCCCCCAGAACTTGGCGTACTAGCCGGCTATCCGCGGTCTCCAGGGTATCTATATATTTCCCCACCAGATTTTCCATATATCCCAGGCGACGATAGAGGTTGTTGGCTATACCACTCACATAACGGATGCGGCCCGAGCCATCTACCACTACCAGCCCATCGTGTTCCCCAAAGGGTGACAAAACTTCTGCCCCCTCCAGCCCACCCCGCAACAGCATGCCGTGTAATTGCTTGACCATCTGCCGGAAAACTGGGCTGCGGCGCTTGTGTCTCTCCTCCTCGATCATCGTTTTTTCTATGCTTAGGGCAGCGATAACCTTCCCCTCTGGGTTGCGCACCGGAAGCACTTCTTGGACGATGGGGGCTGCTCCTTCCGCAATCTGACCACCGGCAAAGCGAGTGGGCTTACCTTCTCGAAGCGCGCGGAAGATAGCCGGCTGCTGGTCCCGGAAGAGAATCGCTCCGCTCATCGTTTCATGGATAGGGGGCACGGAATGGGGCCGCGCCTGGGACAATAGTACGACCTGGAGTGTACTTTTGGGGACATAAAGCAGGAGATCAGCCCGGCTGATGTCGGCGATGATGCCCATCCCGCCTTCTATCCTCTGCAAGAAGGTCCTGTCTTTTTCAGCAAGCTCTACAGAATTTTGCATCGCGCTCATCATTGCGCCTACTAAATCAATGGCCGATAGCCCGGGCCATCGACCATCTCAATTCCCAAGGAGCCGAATCAGCCCTCAGGACCTTCCCTTTCCTTATACTCTATACTCTATACTAGATACTCTTTTGCTTTGTAGCCGAAAATGCTGCGCCGTTGACTACCTGTCCTCTTCCTCCTCAATTATATAAGCCGGCAACTTGCCTTCACTCATCAGCCAGAACATGATCCCCATCCCCAGAAAAAGGAGTGTAAGCAGTATGAATCCGACTGTTCCCACTTTTTCCTCAGTGGCCGAGAAGAACTCGAGATAGGCCAGAAACAGCCAAATAATGCTCAACAGCGGGATGATTGCCCAGCGTTGCCACTTGGGGAGAAAAACTTTCCTTGTCTTCTTAGCCATTTTTCAAAAGTCGGGGCGGGCGGATTTGAACCGCCGACCACTTGAACCCCATTCAAGTGCGCTACCGGACTGCGCTACGCCCCGCTGGCTGAGCCACATCTGGGGGTCTAGGCGGCTTCGCCGCTAGACCATTTTCATTATACTCTATACTTTATACATCATACATCCTTGATTATTGGCTGACAAGCGTTACCTGCTCCGGCGAGAATTGGGCCAACCCCAGATCATCTAGAGAAATCTCCTGTAACTCCACCCCAAATACTTCCCCAAAGTGATTAGCCACGGCTTGGCGCACCGCCTGCATATCAGGCGCATGGCCCAGGATTTGCTCCATGGATACGACATCTTTGCCCTCGATCCCACAGGGCACGATTAACTGCCAATGCTTCATATTGGGGGCCACATTGAGGGCAAACCCGTGATAGGTGATCCAGTGCTCGATCCGCGCCCCGATGGCCGCAATTTTTTTGTCGCCGGCCCAGACCCCTACCGAGCCCTCTACCCGGCTGGCCTCAATCCCGAACTCGGCCAATGATCGAATGAGCACCTCTTCCAAGGAACGGACATACCAGCGTACATCCTTGTGATGCCCGCCAAGGTCGAGGATGGGGTAGCCCACCAACTGCCCTGGACCATGGTAGGTTACATCCCCACCCCGTTCTACCCGGTAGACCTCAACTCCCTGTTCGGCCAAAAATGCTGGTGAGACGAGGATGTTCGATTCATTACCCTGTCGGCCAATGGTGAGAACTGGGGTGTGCTCCAAAAGGATAAACACATCCCCGACCTTCCCCTCGCGGCGTAGGGCCACCAAGCGGTGCTGGAGGTCCCACGCCCGCTGATAAGGCTCAATCCCTAAATTTAAAAGCGAGACCGACTTGCTCACTATGATCTATCCCACCTTGCATCGCAACTTTATTCTTTGAAGAAAAGTAGCGAGATCCCCCCATCGATCACTATCACCTGCCCGCAGATCATGCTCGCCTCCTCGCTGCACAGAAAAGCCACCACATTGGCCACATCCTCGGGAGTCACCATCCTCCCCGTGGGAGTATATTTCTTGCTCAAAGAGATTAGACTGTCCTTGCTAGGAAAAAAGTTCAAGGCATCGGTATCCACCACTCCCGGGGAAACAGCATTGACTAAGATCCCCTGCGGGGCAAGTTCCACCGCCAAGTAGCGGGTCAAGGCTTCCACCGCCGCCTTAGAGACTCCTACCATCGAGTACTCAGGGAGGACCCGTTGTGAGCCGAGACTGGTGAGAGCAATGATTCTCCCCGGGCGGCCCTCCATTAACTTTGCTGCTTCTTTTGCCCCCAGGAAAAAACCGCGGGCATTGATCCCCAGGGTCCACTCCCACTCTCTGGCTCCTAATTCCGTTATTGGCTTGGCCACTCCCGAAGCGGCGTTAGAGACGAAAATATCCAGGTGCTCAAAAACCTCTTTGATTTCCTGGAAGAGACGCTTGATGTCCTCTTCCTCCCCTACATTGGCCTTCACCAGATGGGTCTGCACCCCCAGGTGCTGGATCTCTTGAGCGGTGGCTTCTGCTGCCGACTTCTTGCGCAGGAAGTTAATCACAATGTCCGCTCCCTGGCTGGCCAGTTTGAGGGCAATGGCTCGCCCGATGCCCCGCGAGCCCCCGGTGACCAAGGCAACTTTCCCTTTCAAATCCATCCCTGCCTCCTCCAGACTATTTTGAGTTTAGCCCCGATTTTTTGTCAAATGAATTGCATCCTCGAGATTGAGTCCCTCGGGCTATCCCGGCAGGAATTCCGTCAGCAAAAACATCAAGCCGATTCCCCCTAAGAAAAACCCGGCGGTATGCCATCTGGGATCGCGCATCGGAGTACGGGCTATCTCCGGCAGGATATCCGCCGAGGAAATATAAAGAAACATCCCCGCGGCTAGCCCCAGAAGTGGCCCCAAAAAATTACTGGCCTGCTCCACAAAAAGCAAGACCCCGATGGCCCCCATAAATGTAGCCATGGCCGTAAGCAGATTGGAAAGTAATACTTCTGTCTTGGAAAGCCCAGCGGAGAGGAGGACGGCGAAGTCACCAATTTCTTGCGGGACCTCGTGGAAAAAGGTGGCTACCGCCACCAACACCCCCAGCCGCGCATCGGCCAAAAAACTGGCGGCGATCACCGCCCCGTCAATGAAGTTGTGGACCGTGTCCCCCAAAATGATTAGCGGGGCCACCGGATTTACCCGATGGGCATGTTCTTCATGATGGTGGAAATGTAGCAAGAAATCCTCAATCAAGAAAAAGGCCACCAAACCAATAAGCGCTAAGAAAAATGTGCCCTGCCCCCCAAATTCCTGGGCCTCGGGGAGTAGGTCAAGAAACACCACGCCCAAAATTACACCTGCTGCAAAAGCGATCAAATGCAGCGAAGTTTCTTTCTCTACACTGCCTTTCCAAAGCAGAAACAGCCCCCCGATCAGGCCGGCTATGCTCCCCAGGAAAGAAAGTCCCATGATTGGCAAAAGGTTTTCCATACTTTTATCTTCCCACCATATCTTATGAGACTGTGTCAAACCCCAAGTCGAGATCCGAGAAAAGAGGGATAGCCGCGCAGAAACTCTTTGATCTCCATCTCCCTTTTGCCCCCCAACTGCACTTTTTCTAAGAGAAGGAGACCTTCACCGGTGATTATCCCTATTTCCTGCTCCTCGGCCACAACTTGTCCCGGGCTTCCGGGAAAGGCACTGGGCTGAGGGCGAGCGGCCAGGATTTTTAAACTCTGTCCCTGCCAGCTGGTATAAGACCCCGGCCAGGGGTCATAGGCCCGAATTTGCCGCCAAATTTCATCGGCACTTTTCCCCCAGGCTATCTTCCCGTCCTCCTTTTTTAGGGGTCGGGTCTGGGTGGCTTGGGTTTCGTCTTGCGGTCGCGCCTGGATCTCCCCCTTCAGCCAGCGAGGTAGTATCTCCAAAAGCAGATCCGCCCCTTTCTTGGCTAACCGTTCCTTAAGCGACGCCGCGGTATCCTGCGGGCGGATATTCTCCTCGGCTTGGGCGATGATTGGCCCCGTATCCAACCCCTCATCCATGCGCATAATACTTACTCCTGTCTTTTCCTCCCCGGCCAATATTGCGGCCGGAATTGGGGAGGCACCTCGATGTTTGGGAAGCAGCGAGGGGTGGATGTTCAGACACCCAAAAGGAGCGGCCTGCAAAATTGCAGGAGGGATGATTTCCCCGTAGGCCGCAACCACAATCACCTTTGGCTCTAACCTTTGGATTTCCGCCTGTACCTCCTTTTCTCGCAACGATGCAGGTTGGAGAGCAGCAATTCCTCGAGATTGAGCCAAAACTTTGACTGGGGAGGGGGTAGGACGACGACCCCGCCCTGCTGGGCGATCCGGCTGGGTCACGACACCCACCACCTCATAATTTTCCAAAAGCCCTTCCAGGACTGGAATGGCAAATTGCGGGGTGCCCATAAAAAGTACTCGCTCCTTCATTTACCGGTACTGCCCCCGACTAATAACCGTAAATTTTCGAAAGCAAAATAAAATTCTATCATACTTGGCGTAATGCTCCAAACTGCGCCTTGACACATCATCCGAGTAGCCATAAAATGGCTGCACCAGAAAATAGAAAGGGAGAAACTAATGGCCGAAAAAGAATCCTCAGCGGCAGTTAGCGATAATGATCGCACCATGTCCCTCTTGGCCTATATCATCGGGATCATAGTCCCCCTGCTTATCCTCCTTTCCGAGTCAAGCAAGAACCGTCCCTTTCAGAGATACCACGCCATCAATTCCCTCGGGGTCTGGGCCGCAGCGCTAGCCTATTGGATCCCCTTCTGGTGCTGTATCTTTCTGTTAGGCTATTTGTTCCCCCTCTTGGGCTGTCTCTTCCTGTTTCTGGGATTCCTCCCCTGGATCCCCTTCATCTACTACGGCCTCCAAGCCTACCAAGGCAAACACTTTGAGATCCCGGTAGTCACTAAATTTATGAAGTCCCAAGGCTGGCTATAGTCAAACTTCCCCGCCCCTAGCACGGCCTCGATTACTCGGGGCCTTGTTTTTTTCTGGAATATATGTCCATTTGCTAAGCCCTGCTGCAAAACCTATAATCGCCGCCAAGATGGCCGGTTTGCCCAAGCGTTGGCAGCTCTTACCTCCTGCCCCCCAGGATTTTTTATCCACCCTTCACCAGATCCATCCCCTTCTGGGCCAAGCCCTCTACCACCGTGGCTTGCAAACCGCTACCGAGGCTCGCCATTTCTTAGAAGGTCATCTTCCATCTGCTGACCCCTTCCGTCTGGCCGGGGTTTCTGCTGCTGTATCCCGCATCCGCCAAGCGATAAAGAACAACGAGTTGACCTGCATCTATGGTGATTTCGACGCCGATGGCGTGGCCGGATGTGCCTTGCTGGTGCAAACTCTCACTTCCCTGGGAGGCAATGCTGTCCCCTACATCCCCCATCGGGTGGATGAGGGGTACGGGCTCAACATCAGAGCTATGGATAAGTTAGCCGAGCAAGGAGTGAAATTAGTGGTCACTGTGGATTGCGGAGTACGTTCGGTAGAAGAGGTCCAATATGCTCAGCGCCGCGGCATGGACGTAATAATTACCGACCACCACTCTCTGCCCGAAGAACTACCAGAGGCACTGGCTGTGGTCAACCCCCGCTTGCCCAACTCCCAATATCCGGAAAAGAACCTCTCTGGAGTAGGAGTGGCCTATAAACTAGCCCAGGCCCTGCTCCGCGTAGAATTGCAAGTGCCGATGGACGCCCAAAGAAAAACAATCACCGAGGAAGATCTATTGGACCTTGTCGCCCTGGGCACGGTTGCCGATCTCGCCCCGCTCAAAGGTGAGAACCGGGCTCTGGTCAAGCAAGGGATAGAAGAGATGCGCAGCAAGGATGGACCTAGCCGGCCCGGTCTGCGC
>JACPPX010000040.1 GCA_016190785.1 Chloroflexota bacterium | reverse complement strand
CACCTACACTATGTGCTCTTCGGGGGCAGTGTTTTGGGGATGTTTGCCGGGATCTATTACTGGTGGCCGAAGATGACCGGCCGGATGCTGGACGAAAAGTTGGGGAAGTGGCATTTCTGGCTGACGTTCTTGGGGTTTAATGTAACCTTCTTCCCCATGCACATCCTGGGGCTATTGGGTATGCCGCGGCGCATCGCCGACTACTTACCCGATTTGGGTTGGACGGAGTATAACCTCCTGGCCACAGCCGGGGCCTTCCTGCTTGCTTTCTCGGTCCTGATTTTCTTCATTAACGCCTTTAATAGTTTGCGCCGCGGCGAGGCTGCTTCCGGAGATCCTTGGCAAGGAGATACTCTGGAGTGGATTACTACTTCCCCTCCCCAGCCCTATAACTTTGAGACCATCCCCACCGTGAGCAGTGCTCGTCCCGCCCGGGATATGCGCTTGGCCAAAGAAGCAAAGGGCTCCCCTTAGTCGAGGCGGCGTTGGCAGAAAAGACTAATCTTTTGCGCATCCTTTCCATTCTGGCGGCAACGGCTATTTTTCTACTGATTGTCCTAGGGGGAATAGTGCGGGTCACCGGCTCGGGGCTGGGCTGTCCGGATTGGCCATTGTGCTATGGGCAACTGATCCCGCCTCTGGTGGGGCCGGTCCTCATCGAATGGGGCCACCGCTTCGCCACTACACTGACCAGCCTCCTGGTTGTAACCCTGGCCTTGGTTGCCATTAGATACTTTCGCCAGGAAAGGCGAGTCATTATTCCAGCCCTTGCCGCGCTCACCTTGCTCGTTTTGCAGATTCTGCTGGGGGGAATAACTGTTCTCCTTGAACTCCCCGCCGCCGCGGTCACCCTCCATCTGGCGGTGGCTCTGGGGCTATTGGCCAGTGTCTTGACCGTGGCTACGGCGGCCTGGATGCCGAAACAAGAACCAGCTCCAGTCCTTTCCCGGGAGGGAGAATTATTTTTCGGCTGGGCGGCAGCGGCGAGTATGGCCTCCTTTGCTCTAATCCTTACCGGTTCCTACGTGGTAGGAAGCGGGTCCTCAGCCGCCTGCCTGGATTGGCCGCTATGCAACGGTCAGATTTTTCCCTGGGGACAAGAGTTCCGAGTGGACATCCATCTCGCTCACCGCGTCACGGCTGCGGTAGTGGGTGTGGTTATGACTATCCTCGCCTTCTATGCCTGGCGACTGCGCCGAACCTCGCCCACCGAGGCGAAACTGGCGGGAGGGGCAGTGATTCTCTTCTTGACCCAGGTCCTTGCTGGGGGAGCGATGGTGCTTAGCGGACTGTCCATCGACTTCCGTGCTCTGCATCTGGCTCTCGCCGCTCTGGTTTGGGGTCTCTTGGTTATCCTCACCGCTCGTCTATATCTTCTGCCTCGCCACGAAGCGACTGCGAGCAGCCTTCCCAGCAAGCCGCAGGATCGCCCTCTACGTTCGCAGGCTCGTGATTTTTTCTCCTTAGCCAAACCCCGCATAATGGCTTTGCTGCTCTTCACTACCCTGGTGCCAATGCTGCTAGTGGAAAGAGGAATTCCTTCTGCTTCTGTAATCGCATTGACCTTGCTGGGAGGGGCTTTGGCCGTGGGTGGGGCCAGCGCCTTGAACAGTTATCTTGATCAGGACCTGGATCGGGAGATGAGCCGCACGAGGCTGCGGCCTCTTCCCGCCGGTCGACTGGATCCCCGTACTGCCCTGGCCTTAGGGATTGCCTGGAGCACTTTTGCCTTCTTGATCTTGGCTATGGGGGTTAATGCCACCGCTGCCCTTTTGGCCGCGGCGGGAATTGCCTATTATGTGTTAATCTATACTGCTTGGCTAAAGCGTTCCACCCCGCAAAACATAGTCATCGGCGGGGCGGCGGGGGCCATCCCTCCGTTGGTGGGCTGGGCGGCGGTAGCCAATGGGCTGGATCTCCTGGCCCTCTATCTATTTGCCATCGTCTTTTTCTGGACCCCGCCCCACACCTGGTCCTTAGCCCTGTGGGTAAAAAAGGATTATCAGAAAGTAAGGGTCCCCATGCTCCCGGTATTGGTAGGAGAGAGGGAGACAGTGCGGCAAATAGCGTTGTACAGCCTGCTTCTCATCCCCCTTACTTTCTTCCCGCTGATCGCCGGCTATTTAGGTGCGATCTATGCCTTGGTGGCTCTTATCCTGGGGATTGGCTTCTTATATAATCTCCGCCGTCTGTGGAGTGATTCGGGCCCAGGGATAGCAAAGAGCGTTTACAAGTTTTCTACTGCCTATCTGGCACTACTCTTTTTGTCCATGGTTGCTGACCGTATCCTCCTCACCTGAAATGGAGAATATGTCCAGCCACGAAGAAATCCACCTCCCCGGTCCCAGCCCCTGGCCGGCAGTATTGGGATTGGGAGTACTGGCCCTAGGAGCGGGCGTCTCTCTCGACGCGATCTTAGTCCTGGGGATTGGAGTCTTGATTTCCTTAATTGGGACCCTGGGCTGGGCTTATGACGAAATCCGGGAAGGGCAAGGTAAGAAACAAGTTGAAGAAACAGTTTCGGAAGAAGGTGAGGAAGAGAGTAGAGAAGAGAGAAAAATAGAAGTCGAGGAAGAGGGTGACGAAGAAGGTGACGAAGAAGGTGAGGAAGGCTAAGCGGATTCTAACTCACATTGCGATGTAGAGATGAGGAGAATGACAAGCATGGAACACGGGGAACCCCAAGTAGTTTCTGAATTCTGGCCGGGGGTTAGCCACCGCAAACTAGGCACCTGGTTTTTTCTGGTCACGGAGATTATGCTTTTCTCGGGACTGATCGGGATGTACCTTGCCGCCCGGGCTGGCTCTGGCGATTGGCCGGTCACCGCCGAGATCCTGGGCGTCAACTTGGCAGCGATCAACACTTTCATTCTCATCGTCAGCAGTGTGACCATGGTTCTTTCCTTTGCGGCCGTTGAAGAAGGAAACCGAGGGGGACTTTTCCGTTTCCTGTTGCTTACTGCTCTTTTGGGGCTGATCTTTATTGGTATCAAGATGGTGGAGTGGTCGGAGCTCATTCATCTTGGCTATGCCCCTCTTCCCCCCGCCCATGCTCCCGAACCAGGCCGCACCCCACTACCTCCACCGGGCCAGACTCCTTCAGGCAGCCTGTTTGGATCCACCTACTTCACCTTGACCGGTGTCCACGCCGCCCATGTGTTGGGAGGGGTCCTGGTGATCTTCTTCGCCATGGCCAAAGTTTTGCGGGGGGGATATTCCCGAAAGGACCACGAAGGGATAGAGCTCCTGGGGCTATATTGGCACTTTGTGGACATCGTTTGGATATTTCTCTTTACCATTATTTACCTGATATAGACTGCATAGGGGAGGAAAAAAATGGAAAAGCAGGAGACGAGAAGGCCTTATATCAAAGTCTTCGTATTTCTGGCGATCTTCACCGCCATCGAAGTCGTGGTGGCCACAAATCCTTTAGCCAAGCTTACCCAGGTGGCACTGCTCTTGGCCCTGGCCACGGGCAAGGCCCTGCTGGTGGCTATGTATTATATGCACCTCCGCTACGATGACCGGCGGATCATGCTCATTGCCTTTTCACCTTTTATCTTGGCCAGTGCGCTGATGATTGTCCTTCAACCTTTTATCTCCTACGGGCGATAGTATGTCCTTAATTGTTTTTCATAGAGTGCTGATTTCCACTGCCATCCTTTTGGGTTTCTTCCTTTCCATCTGGGCGGTGGGGAACTATGCCCGCAACCAGGACCTAGCAGATTTGCTCTTGGCCTTTGCCGCGGGGGTCACTTCTATTGTGCTAATATTCTACTTGCGGCATTTGCGGCGTTTCTTGGGTAGCAGCCTGTTCCGAAAGGATACAAAATGAGCGAACCCACTCCGCGTATAATCGATGTGGAGATGTCCTTTGATGCCCGACCCATTTCTCCACAGGAAAAGGAACTGCTCAAGTCCCTCCTGGAGGCCTCGGATCTGATTGATAAAGCCTTCCGGCGGCAGATGGGAATAGGCCCTGGCGATGAGCCGCAGGAAGAGATGCGGCCGGCCTTATACCCGCTGGATCTGACGCGGGAAGAATTCGAAGATTATATTGCCGGACACCCTGCGGAGCGGGAGGCATTGGTCAGTCCCTATACTGTGGTCCGTCGCCAGGGGAAAAGCCTACAAGCAGTGCCCTACCACGAGGAATACAGAGAGTTCATGGGGCCGGCAGCCGATGCTCTCCTCAAGGCGGCAGATTTTTCCGACAACCCCTCCTTGCAGAAATTTCTCCGTAGTCGGGCCCAGGCTTTGCTCCGCGACGATTATTACCAGAGCGATGTGGACTGGATCAACCTCGAAGATAATCCCTGGGACATCACCATTGGCCCTTACGAAGTATATCGCGATGGTCTCCTGGGGCTGAAGGGCTTTTATATGTCGGTCATTGAAAAGGTGGATATGCCAGAGAGCAAAAATCTGGAGGTCTATCTTCAGTTTTTGGATCAACTCGAGGAGGAGCTGCCCTATCCGCCAGAGCAGAAACCGCAGGGGGTTAAGCTCAACACCGCTTTTGCCGTGGTCCAGGACATCCACCGCGCCGGGGACATCCTATACGGATACCAAGCCGTGGCCCAGAACCTGCCCAACGATCCGCGGGTTTTGAGCGAATACGGCTCCAAGAAAACCTTCTACAAAAATATGTTCGACCTCCGGTCAGAGCGACTCGCCAAGCCTCTGGTGCAGGAACTTATTGCTGAGGATCAAACCCCACTTTTCGACGCTAAGTTCTATTTCCAGGGTGTTCTTTTCCACGAAATAGCCCACGCCTTAGGTCCGCGCTACGCGGTGCGGAACGGAGAGCGGCTCGAACTCCATGAGACCCTTAAGGATAGACATGCGGCCTTTGAAGAAGGGAAAGCAGATGTGGTGGGCTACTTCGGCGAGGATTTTCTGGTACGCCAAGGATTCTTTCCTCAACCTCAGGCCGCGGGCCATGCTGTCGCCTACTTGGCCAGTAAGCTGCGCAGCATCCGCTTCGGGATGAAAGAAGCCCATGGCCTGGGCGCCATGTGTCAACTCAACCACCATATGCAGAGCGGTGTGATCAGTCTTGATGAGAACAGGGGGCGGTTCCGAGTGGATGCGCCAGGACTCGGCAACTCCATACGCCGGCTTGCCGAGCGGATGCTAAACCTCCAGGCTCGCGGAGACTATAACGGAGTGGGTGAGTTCTATGTCGAATTGGGGCATCCTACTCCCCAGATCGAAAAGGCGATGACCCGCGTCTCCCATATCCCGGTGGATGTCAAACCTCACTACCGCATAATCTGGGCTTAACCTGCTCGGCGCTCTTTTGCTCAATTATCTATATCTAGGCGGCACTCTCCCAGGACAAACTAGCT
>JACPPX010000038.1 GCA_016190785.1 Chloroflexota bacterium | reverse complement strand
GTGGAGCGATATGACGGCGACGGTAGCGATGACATGCCGGATCTCCTTTACCCCATCCGCTTTTACGAGATCGGCTCAGAGTTTTCCAGCTATGAACCCGAACCGGTGGAGGAGTACCTGGCTATGTTAGAACGGGCTTATGCCGCAGCCCATCGGGCCTATGATCAGGTCATCGTGACCCATGCCGCTTTTCTCACCACTCTGGCCTTTGCGAACAACCCCGGTCCGGCGGAGTACGAGGCGGCCTTCGAGGCCGTCCCCGATAAGAACCATGGACTGGCGGACATGCGTCAGGTCTTGGATCGCCCCGACCTCTTTGATGTGATCAACGTCCACGCTTTGGGGGATCCATACGAAATCGAGGCTATTGTCGCTTGGCTGGACTACGAGATGGCCCAGCGCGGCTATCAAAAAGGTATCATCATCGCCGACACTGCGACCACCCCGTTTATTGCCTGGGGTCCGGCCACGACATGTGATCGGAATCCAAATCAGATGGGCCATATTATTCCCCCGGCCGCTGAGGAAGATAGGTGCCGCTTGGCGGAATACTTCAACAAACTGGTGGAGGGAGACGAGCAAGTTCTGCGCTGGGTGCAGGCGTTCTCCGCCGAAGATGTAGTGAAGAAAGTGGTGGTGTCTGCTAATCAGGGAGTGCTTTTAATCAACACCGCCTTCACCGAAGACCTCATTTGGCTCAAACTAGCCATTGCTCAAGCCGGTGCTGGCAATTCAGCATGGGCCGGGTTAGTGGACTTCGGGCGCCGCGAGTACCGGCCGGGCTACTACGCCCTGCAACAGCTCATCGGGCACCTGAGTGGCTATGAGAGCATCACCCGCTTGCCTTTCGATGACCCTGGCATCCGGGTTTATGAACTAAGCCGAGAAGGTCAGCACAGTTGGATAGCCTGGTACGATCCCGGCCGCCTCATACTGCCCGGTGACCCCCTGCCAGAAACTTCTGTGCAACTCGATGTGGGAGGGCCATCCATCACCATGGAAACCCACATCACCCAATTTGGGCAATCAGAACCTGATCGCACAGGCGTCAACACCCAAGATGGGATAGTTACCCTCACTCTTAACCCAACACCTATCTTCATCTACCCTAGCGAGAATACACAATCCTGATCTGCTTTTTAATCCCAAAGTCGCCACCAGCCGAGCCCGATACTATCAGGCCACTGGAGAGGTCCACATGAATCAGAAAGCATTTCAGGACTACTATCCCAATGAACTCAGCCATTGCTATGGCTGCGGCCGGCTTAATGAGCAGGGGCTGCAACTAAAGAGCTATTGGGATGGGGAAGAGACCGTGGCTACTTTTCAGCCCCGGCCGTATCACATTGCCATCCCAGGGTATGTATATGGGGGGCTGATCGCCTCGCTGATGGATTGCCATGCCACGGGAACTGCCTCTGCCGCGGCCTACCGGGCGCAGGGGCGAGAGATGGGGACAGAGCCTGCGCTCCGCTTTGTGACCGCCTCCTTGCAAGTGGATTACCTGCGTCCCACCCCCCTGGGCGTGCCGCTGGAAATCCGGGGGAAGGTAAAAGAGATTAAGGAGCGCAAAGTAGTGGTTGTGGTAACCATAGCCGCTGACGGCGAAACCCGGGCTCAGGGAGAGGTAGTGGCCGTCCAGATGCCGGAGCAGATGATGCCGGGGAGCAGGGAGGCCTAGCACCCCGCAAGGCAGAGTTAGAATATGCGTCCCTTGCCCTCATCAGCCGCCTGTTTTATAATCCTCTCGCCGGTGTCAAAGGCGACACTTGACCAAGGAGGGTCAAAATGGCTGTGCGCATCGCCCTCAATGGCTTCGGCCGCATCGGGCGGCAGATTTTTAAGATAATCTGGCAGGACTTCCCCCAAATGGAGGTGGTGGGCATCGGGGTCACCGACCCCACCGTCACCCCCACCCGGGCCATCCTCCTCAAGTACGATTCCACTTACGGCGTTTTTCCTCCTGAAGTTGAAGCGGTAGTGGAGGGCAAAACCCATGCCCTGCGGGTGGATGGCAAAGAAGTGCCCATCATTGCCCGCGACCGCATCGAGTGGCTCCCCTGGAAAGATCTCGCCGTTGATATTGTCATCGAGGCCACCGGCAAATACCGCGATCCGGACAAAGCCATCGGCCATATCCTGGCCGGGGCCTCGCGGGTGATTATCACCGCCCCGGACAAGCCCATGGGCAGCGCCGATTTCACCGTAGTCATGGGGATCAACGAGCACCGCTTTGACCCGGAGAAACACACCCTCATCTCCTGTGCCTCTTGTACCACCAACTGCTTGGCTCCGGTGGCCAAAGTTCTCCACGAACGATTCGGGATCGAGCAGGGGCTGTTGACCACCGTCCACGCTTATACCACCAGCCAGCAACTGCTGGATAAGGCCCATAAAGACCCCCGCCGGGCCCGCTCCGCCAATCTCTCCATCATCCCCACCACCACCGGCGCGGCAGAGGCATTAGCGGCGGTGATGCCTGAACTCCTGGGGAAATGCACGGGGATGGCCCTGCGGGTGCCGGTGCCTAGTGTATCCCTGGTGGACTTCACCGTAGAACTGACCCGCAAAGCCACGGCCAAAGAGATCAACGCTGCTTTTAAGGAGGAGTCGCAGGGTGGGCTAAAAGGGATCCTGGGGGTCACGGATAAACCATTAGTATCGGTGGATTTTGTTAAAGACCCCCGCTCGGCGGTGGTGGACCTCTCTCTCACCCAAACCGTGGGCCGGCTGGCCAAGGTCTTTGCCTGGTACGACAACGAATGGGGCTACTCCTACCGGGTCTGCGACCTGGCCCACTATCTTGCGCAGCGGGATCCCAATATTTCGCCGCGGCTTACTCAAAAAGAAGAAGTACTCATGGCCGCAAGGAGTTAAAGAGCAAGGGTCGAAGGAATTTTGCCGGGCGAGGGTGCCCAAAATACCCTCGCCTTTTTGCGGAGGTAAGATGAAAAAAACAGTGCGAGATATTGATGTCCGGGGCAAAAAGGTGCTGGTGCGGGTGGATTTCAATGTCCCCCTAAAAGACGGCCAGGTCAGCGATGACACCCGCATCCGCGAATCCCTGGCCACAATCCGCTACCTCCTCGACCAGGGCGCAACAAAGGTCATCCTCATGTCTCACCTGGGACGGCCCAAGGGGAAAATAGTGCCGGAGTTGCGGATGGACCCCGTGGCCAAAAGGCTTGAGCAACTTCTTGGGCAAGGGGTGCGGAAAGTGGACGATTGCGTAGGAGAAGAAGTCAAGAAGGCCATTGCCGAATCTCCGGAGAAGGTCATCCTTCTGGAGAACCTACGTTTTCATCCGGAAGAAGAGAAAAACAATGCAGATTTTGCCCAGCAACTCGCCGAATTGGGGGAGATCTTCGTCAACGATGCCTTCGGCACCGCCCACCGCGCCCACGCTTCGACCGCTGGCATCGCCAGTTACTTACCGGCAGTGGCCGGGCTGCTTATGGAGAAAGAAATCTCCCATCTCAGTCTACTGCTGGAGAAGCCAGAGCGACCCTTTGTGGCCATCCTAGGGGGAGCAAAGATCTCAGATAAATTAGGAGTAGTGCGCAATTTTCTATCCCGCTGCGACTTCCTGCTTCTGGGCGGGGGAATGGCCAATACTTTCCTCAAAGCCTCGGGATATGATGTTGGAGAATCGCTAGTAGAAGACGAAATGCTGGAGGAATGCCGCAGCTTGCTCAAAGAAGGGGGGGCGAAGTTCGCCTTGCCCCAGGATGTGGTCATTGCTGACAAATTCGAAGCCGAGGCCAATTCGCGAGAAGTGCCTGCCTGGGGGGTAGTCCCCGGCTGGCGGATAATGGATATTGGGCCGGAGACCATCGAGATGTTTACCCAAAACTTGCCAGAGTCAAAACCGTGGTGTGGAATGGGCCACTGGGCGTTTTTGAATTCCCCAAATTCTCCGAGGGAACCCTCGCCATAGCCCAGGCTCTCGCCCAGTTGGAGGCTATGGTGGTGGTGGGGGGAGGGGACTCCGCGGCGGCGGTGGCCCAGGCGGGGGTCAAGGAGAAGATCACTCATGTATCCACTGGGGGCGGGGCAACTCTCGAGTTTCTCGAGGGAAAAGAACTCCCCGGCATTGCCGCCCTGGAGGATCAATAATCGAGTTCCTGATCCCAGAGCCAAACCTCACCCTCCTCGCCCTGGCCATCACCCTTGTTTTGCTCTTAATTGCTAAGCAGCAGCTCTCCCGTCACATCTACGGCCTGGGCCTGCTTATTTTTGAAAACCACCGCGCCGCGGCTTGGCTCTATTTTATCCTTCTCTTTCCCGGGATCCTCCTCCACGAACTCAGCCACTTTGCCGCCGCCTTGATGCTGGGGGTGCCCACCAGCAAGGTGCGGCTCGGTCCCCAAACCAAAAAGACTGGGCTGGAATTGGGCGCGGTGGCCACCGCCCGAACAGATTTTTTGCGGGAAGGGCTCATCGGACTGGCCCCCTTGGTCCTGGGTAGCCTGGTGATCCTCGCCTCTCTCTACCTCGCCTTAGGGCTCCGTCTTGCCCAGAACCTGGATCTCTTGACTGCATTGCAGGAAACTTTCTCCCAAGTATTAGAGAAGGCCACCGGCCCTGGATTTTGGTTGGGGTGGTATTTGATCTTTTCGGTATCCAACACCATGCTTCCCAGCGAAACCGACCGACGGGCTTGGTTGCCACTCTTAACTTTTCTGGGGATCCTATTTTTCCTGGCCAACCTTCTGGGACTCTTTCCTCAATTGCCAGATGAAGCTGTTCTTGTCCTCCTACAAATTCTCAAGGATTTAAGCCTAATCCTGGTCCTTATCCTGGTGTTGGATGGCTTGACCCTGCTCCTGGTTCTTCTTTTGGAGAAGGGCCTGGAGAAGGTAGGCGGGAGAAAAGTGCTCTACTAGCCTTTTGGTGGGTTGCGCGAGGCAAAGAGGAGTACGGCAAGTGTCATCCCTCCTAGGATCAAGAGGGCATAGAGTTTGTAGATCCCGGAAGGCAAGAGGAGGGCCAATCCGCCAAAAAGAAGGGCGAAGAGGTAAAAGAAAAGGAGCACCCGGCGCGGAGAGAATCCCATATCCAAGAGGCGGTGATGGAGGTGGCCACGATCTCCAAGAAAAGGGGAACGGCCGTGGCGCAAGCGGAATAAAATTTGCCAGGCTACATCCAGGATGGGAATGCCCAAGACCAAAAGGGCAGTGGCCGCCTTGGCCCCGCCGATAATAGAAAGGCTCCCCAAAGTAAATCCTAAAAAAAGTGAGCCGGCAGTGCCCATAAATACTCGGGCCGGGGAGAAGTTGTGGGGCAGGAATCCGAGACAGGCCCCGGCCAAGGCCAGGGGGAGGAGGGCAATGCTGGTCTGACCCAAATTCAGAGCGTGAATAAAAAATAAAATAGCAGCGATCCCGCTCACTCCCGTCGCCAGCCCATCCACCCCATCCAGCCAGTTGAGGGTGTTCATCATCCCCATCAGCCAAAAGTAGGTGAAGAGCACGGAAAACCACAAAGGAAAGGAAATAAGTTCGCCACTCGGGGCTGAGATTTCGGTAATCAATATCCCGCTCCCCATGGCTACCGTAGCCCCCAAAAACTGGGCGGCCAGCTGCGACCCGGGAGAAAGTTCGCGGCGATCATCGTAGAGCCCCACCAAGAAGACGATCGTGGCTCCCAGAAGCAAACCCCCCAGGCGAGCCAACTCCATAGGATCCCGGCGTTCCACCGGCAACACAAAAGTCAGGCCCACCCCCAAAAGGAGGGACAAAAATAGAGCCAGCCCCCCCAATCGCGGCGTTGGCCCCGCATGGAGGTGGCGCGGCTCCCTCGGCCAGTCCATAAACCCCCACCTCTGGGCCAGTTGTCCCAGGGATGGGGTCAGGAAATAGGCGAAAAGCAGAGGGATGGCAAAGACAAGCAGATAGAGCATAGCCGATCAGGACGCCTGGCGCTTAAGCCGTTCCGAACTGTCGGTCCCCAGCATCCCCTAAGCCAGGGACGATATACCCCGCCGGTGGATCCCCGGGGCCCTTGGGATCGGGGGTGAGATGGTCATCGATTACCCCCACATGGATGTCCACATCGGGGTGGGCCTCGCTCAGCCTTTTTATCCCTTCCGGGGCGGCGATGATCCCCACGAATTTGATGCGTTGCGCCCCCCACTTCTTGAGCAGGCTCACCGTGGCCACCGCCGAGCCTCCGGTAGCCAGCATGGGATCCAGGACCAGACAGACTTGCACCGTGGGATTGATAGGGAGTTTATTGTAGTATTCCACCGGTTTGAGGGTTCGCTCATCCCGGTAGAGCCCGATGTGCCACACCTCGGCGGTGGGCATCATCTCCCAGATCCCTTCTACCATCCCCAGCCCAGCGCGGAGGACCGGTACCAAGCCGATCTTCTCGGTGAGGGTATAACCCTGGGCCGTGGCCAAGGGAGTGGTTACCTCGAATTCCGCCAATCCCAGGTCGCTGGTGGCTTCATAGGCTAAAAGGATGGAGATCTCGCGCACCACTTCCCGGAACTTTTTGGGGTTGGTCTGCACATCGCGCAAAATAGTAAGCTTGTGCAGGATCAGAGGATGGTTGGATTGGAATATCCTTGCCGCCATTTCACCTTCCTTTCCCCCATTTTAGGGTAGCGGTCCCTATCTCGCAAGCAAGCGAGACAGAAAAAGAAGGAATCCCGACTCCTCGGGATTCCCTGGCCTCAATCTCTTGCTCCACAAGGGTTGAAGGCATCATTAGGCCACCCGGATCTTTCTCTCGAGCTCGGTCTGGTCGCGGATGCACAGCCGGGCGTGGGGCAGAGCCTTCAGCCGGGCGGGGTCGATGGGGTTGCCGCAACGCTGGCAAATACCGTAGGTGCCCTCTTCAATCAGGCGTAGCGCAGTGGCCACCGACTCCAAT
>JACPPX010000005.1 GCA_016190785.1 Chloroflexota bacterium | reverse complement strand
GGCTTAGTGCTGCTGGTTGCAGCCACGCCCTCTGGGCCATCGCCCCAGAGGGTTTTTGATTTCGTTGGCCTGCTAAACCCCGACTTTGAGAATGGTGAGGAGGATACCTCGTGGAAGCGTGCTCCTTTTCCCGGAGTCGAATTTTTAGTGGTTGACGATCCTCTGCCAGGGCAAGAAGGCGATCATGCTGCTTCTCTCACGCGTACTGACTTTACCACAGGCGAAGTCTACTTCTTTCAAAATGTAGATGACATAGCGGAAGGTGCAACCTATTCCCTCAGCGGATGGGTTTATAAGAATAGCTCCGATTTCGAATCGGCTGGTTTGCGCATACAAGTGGTGGGGAACTGGGGGGTCACTAGACCAGACGCAGGTCTTCGTGACAGAGAATGCGAGTGATTACATATTTCTCGAGATCGATTCCGCCCTGGCCCCCGACCATGCGGTGAGGGCGCGGATCATAGCCTACGCCAATGTACAGGAACCCTCTCCAGAAATGCCCGTCTTCTTTGATGATCTGGCCTTTTCCCTGGTTTCTGCTCCTCCCACCCCCACTCCTACGCCAACTCCCACTGCCACCCCTACTCCCGTCTCTTGGCCGAAAGTTCTTCTTAATTAGATTCTCCCTTCTCCACGGAAGAAAGACTGGAATAGTGATGGCAATAAGGACATTTTGGATGAGTGGGTAGAACTATACAATGCTAGCGATGCTCCGGTCGATCTGGGGGGCTGGATTTTGGATGACAGTGACGACAAGGGTAGTAGTAACCCGTATCTAATTCCACCGGGGACAATTATCCCCGCAAAGGGGCGGATTGTGCTCTTTCGTAGCACCACTCATATTACCCTCAACGATGAGAAGGAGACGGTGCGGCTCCTCCACCCCGACGGCACCCAGGCCGATAGGTATCGCTACAAGAAGACCCCGGGATATGATCGTTCTTTCAGCCGTAGGGGGGACGGGGCCAAGAAGTGGGTCAAGAAGTGTGCAGTAACTATGGGCACTCCCAACTGCAAGTAGACATAATCAAGCCCTGGGCGCAACCATTCTTGACCGCATGGGTTATAATTAGCAAGTTAAATTTCGGCTGGGCGTGCTAGGACAAGGGTGTTCTGGGGACCCCGGCCCGGGGAGGATAGATAAGTGATTGTAAGACTAGTGTCCCTTAAGGTGGATAAAGAGCGGATCGAGGAGTTCCGCAAGCACTTTGAGGGCATATATGAGGATATCAAAGCCCACCAGGGTTGCCTCTATCTGCAACTGGTGCGGGACCTGGAAGGGCTGGGGGAGTATTTCACCATCAGCGTCTGGGAGAGTCTGGAGGCTCTGGAAAATTACCGCAACGGGCCTTTTTTCAAGGACACTTGGCCTAAGGTCAAAACCTTCCTGCGGGAGAAAGCCTGGGCGCAGAGTTTTGAAGTGATCCTCGATGACAATGCCCCGCGATTGCTCAACCAGCAGATGCCGGTTTCGGTGGGGGGCGAGGGGATATAATAGAACCAGCCCATACAAGTGAGTAGCCCCGATTCGTCGGGGCTACTCTGCTTTAGAGGAGGCTATTCTACTTTATATACTTCGTCCTTCTCGTGAGCCTCTTGACTAACCTTCAGCCCGATATGGTCCCCTGCTTTGGCCTGCTCCACATCCAGGTGCTCAATCTGCAGGGATTCCACCATCTGTTGGAAGTCGGTCTTGTGTCCGCGGAAGTGGACCGTGTCCCCCCTCTTTAAGGCCTCGGTGAGGATCACCGTTGCCACTCCGATGCGGTCGTAGTAGTGGCTCACCGTTCCGATGAGTTTCTCGGCCATTCTCCCTCACCTCCTTTTGGCCGGCATAAGCCATCCCTTGGGTCAGCACCAGGATAGCATCTTTGGCCCCTATGGTCAACTGCCCCCCCACTACTCCTAGGGAGGGATGGGTAGTTGGCCCTCGAGCACCTCGCGGTATTTATCACCCTCCTCGATGAGCATCACCGGGATGTCTTGGCGAATGGGGTATTTGCGGTGGCACTCTGGGTTCTGGCAGATCAGCCAGGCATCTTTGTAGAGAGCAAGTTTGGATTTGCAGTAGGGGCAGACCAGAATGGCTAAGAGATCAGGACTGACCATCTTATCTCCCGCTAAGTTTAGCTGCCGAAAATATACCACAATCCGGTGGTGAACTACAAGCCCAGGCCAGGGTCAGGCTTGTCCTGGGAGGCGCTCTGTGCTATACTTTTTCTTTGTGTAAAATCGACACGCCCCTTGACCGGCTGGGAAGTGCCCAAATTCCCCAGGTCCCCGGCAGGGATGAAGGGGGCGGATGAATAAAAACTGGAGGTAAACCATGTCTATTGTCTCCATGAAGGAACTCTTAGAGGCCGGGGTCCACTTCGGCCACCGCACCCCCCGTTGGCACCCCAAGATGAAGCCCTTCATCTTCACCGAGCGGAACGGGATCCACATCATCGATCTCCAACAAACGGTGGGCAAGTTGGAGGAGGCTTATAACCAGGTGCGGGATACGGTGAGCCAGGGTGGTCTTATCCTCTTTGTGGGGACCAAGAAACAGGCCGCGGAGAGCATTTCCGCCGCGGCGGAGGGCTGCGGGATGCCGTATGTCCACCAGCGCTGGCTGGGGGGAACCCTCACCAACTTTTCCACCATCCGTCGCCGCATCGAGACCCTAGCCAATCTCGAGGCCCGGCTCAACCGCGGCGATTTCGCGGGCTTGAACAAAAAGGAGATCCTGCAAGTGCAAAGGGAGATAGCCAGAATGAACCAGCGGCTGGGGGGATTGAAAAATATGCGCATCCTCCCCCAACTCCTTTTTGTGGTGGATACCAACCAAGAGGCCATTGCGGTAAAGGAGGCCAACGCTCTGGGAATCCCGGTGGTGGCCATGGTCGATACCAACAGCAATCCAGACCCCATTGCCTATCCCATCCCTTCCAACGATGATGCCATCCGGGCGATAAAACTGGTGGCGACTAAAATAGCCGATGCCGTCGGCGAGGGGAAGCAGCTCTGGGAGTCGGTCCACGCCGGCCAAGAAGGTACTCTCCCCTCCTGGGAGGTAAGTACCGGTGCGGCGCCTATCCGTGGGGTGGAGGGCCTGACCAAAATAGAAGAAAGAGGGGGCGAGGCATAGTGAAAATCACTGCGGAGATGATCAAGTCCCTGCGCCAGGAAACCGGGGCCGGGATTTTGGAGAGCAAAGAGGCCCTGGCCGCCGCTGGGGGAGATATGGAGCGAGCGCGCGAAATCCTGCGCCAGAAAGGGCTTTCTGCCGCGGCCAAGGTTGCCGGGCGGGAGGCGCGAGAGGGGCTGGTGGAAGCCTATATCCATGGACCGGGAAGGATGGGGGTGCTTTTAGAGCTCAATTGTGAGACCGATTTTGTAGCCCGCACCCCTGAGTTCCAGACCCTGGCCCATGACCTGGCCCTCCAGGTAGCAGCAACCGATCCGCATTATATCTCCGCGGAGGATGTGCCTCCCGCAGTTTGGGAAGAGGAGAAAAAGAATTATCCCTCGCCGGATGATTTTTATAAGCAGGTTTGTCTTCTCTCCCAGCCCTTCATCAAAGATGAAGGAATTACCGTGGGGGAAATTATCACCCAGGCCCAGGCTAAATTGGGGGAGAACGTATCGGTAAGGAGGTTCGTGCGCTATGAGTTAGGGGGCGGCTAGCCCCCTTTTTCAAACGGCGAGCTCGGTTCGGCTCCTGGAGCAGGGAAAAGGTTGGATTTGTAAATATGAGAATAAGGAACGGTAGCGGTGGCGGATCCTAAATATCAGCGCATCCTTCTAAAAATCGGGGGGGAGGCATTGGCCGGAGCCCAGGGATTCGGCATCGATCCCGCCCAGGCGGAGAAGGTGGCGGAGAAGATCTCTGAGGTAAAGAACCTGGGGGTGCAGGTGGCCATTGTCCTAGGAGCTGGAAACATCTGGCGGGGGGTGGATGGCCTGGCTCGGGGGATGGAGCGGGCCACCGCCGACCATATGGGTATGTTGGCCACGGTGATGAATGCCCTGGCCCTGCAGGATGCACTGGAGCGAAAAGGGATCACCACTCGGGTGCAGACGGCAATTGAGATGCGGGCCCTGGCCGAACCATATATCCGGTTGCGTTCTATTCGTCACTTGGATAAGGGAAGGGTGGTGATCATCGGGGCCGGCACCGGGAATCCCTACTTTACCACCGACACCGCGGCGGCCCTGCGGGCGATGGAGATCGGAGCCCAGGTTTTGATCAAAGCCACCAAAGTCGATGGGGTCTATGATTCGGACCCCGCGCATAATCCCCAGGCCAAGAAATTAGAGAAGATCAGTTATATAGAAGCCTTGAACCTAGGATTGGAGATCCTGGATTCCACGGCCCTCAGCCTGTGCAAGGACAATGGTTTGCCCATTATCGTCCTCGACCTGTGGCAGCCGGGGAGCATCCTCAAAGCGGTAAGGGGAGAAAAGGTGGGGACCCTGATCAGTTAGGAGGGGGACGGTGATCGCTGATGTCTTGAAGGACTCAGAGGGCAGGATGCGGGGGGCGATAGAAGCCCTGAAGGCGGATCTCCTGACCCTGCGCACTGGCCGGGCCTCACCGGCTATATTGGAAAAGATCAAAGTCGAGTACTACGATACCGAACTCCCCTTAAACCAACTGGCCAGCATCTCGGCACCCGACCCTCACCTGCTGGCGATTAAACCTTTTGACCCCGGAGCCCTAGGAGCCATAGAAAAGGCAATCCTCAAATCGGATTTGGGGCTCAATCCCCAGAACGATGGGAAGATCATCCGCCTCCCTATCCCCCAACTTAGCGCGGAGCGGCGCAAGGAATTGGGGAAGTTGGCCGCCAAGCGGGGGGAGGAGGCGCGGATAGCGGTGCGGAATGTGCGCCGCGATGCCTTGCATGATCTCAAGGAGATGGAGGATGAGAAACTGATCTCCGAGGATGAGCACTTCCGGGGTAAAGAGCAGATGCAGGAACTCACCGATCGCTATGTCGAAATGGTTAATGAGATAGAAAAATCTAAGGAGAAAGAGATCCTGGATGTTTAGGCCCAGGCTTAATCTGGAGAGCTACCTCGGGAGATTCAAGCATGGCTGAAGAGCAGGCCTTGACCAAAATACCCCAGCATGTGGGGATCATCATGGACGGCAACGGCCGCTGGGCCCAGGCGCGGGGGCTGCCGAGGCTGGAGGGACACCGCGCCGGGACAGAGAACATCCGCCGTGTCCTAGAAGCCTGTGGCCAATATGGGGTTAAAACCCTGACCATCTATGCCTTCTCCACCGAGAACTGGTCCCGTCCCGATGAGGAGGTGAAGGGCCTCTTCCGCATCCTGGAGGAGGTGATCGACCGCGAGGTGAAAAACTTCCACCGCCAGGGAGTGAGGCTTCGTCACCTGGGGAGCCTAGAGGGCATCTCGGAAAGCATGCGAAAAAAGGTGCAAAAGGCCATAGAACTCACTAAGGATAACAAAAAGTTTACGCTCAATGTGGCTTTTAACTACGGAGGGAGAGCGGAAATCCTGGATGCAGTGCGGAAGATGATCGCTGCCAGAGTCGCCGCTCAAGAGGTGGATGAGGAGAGGATGGAGCAGTATCTCTACACTGCCGGGCAACCTCCTCCGGACCTCATCATCCGCACCGGCGGAGAGATGCGGCTTTCCAATTTCCTAATTTGGCAGGCGGCCTACGCTGAGTACTACTCGACCCCTACCTTCTGGCCGGATTTTGACACCTCGGAATTATATAAAGCCCTTCTCGCTTACCAAGAACGGGAGCGCAAGTTCGGCGGGCTGCCGGAGAAAGTCCTGGCCCGAGGTTAGAAGGTAGATGCTCGGCCAACGGGTTCTAAGTGCTATAGTTTTGGGGTCGGTGCTCCTTCTCACCCTGTGGTGGGGAGGGGTGGCCTACCTAGTTTTCGTAGCCATCGCTGCTTTTTTGGCAGGAGTAGAATACCTGGAACTATCTGCCAAGATGGGATTTGCAGCCGAGCCCGGCTTGGCGCTTAGTCTGATTTTTCTTTTCCTGTTCTTCGGGGCCGGTTACCTCTCCGGGGAAGGGATGCGTGCTGGGCTGGGTATCATCCTCGTCCTTTCCCTGGCCGGACTCCTCTGGTCGAGGAATCCGGACCCGCTACTGGGCTGGGCACTGGCTCTGGGTGGAGGGCTGTATGTCGGCTGGCTATTCAGCAACTTCCTTTTGCTCCGCAATTTGCCCCAAGGAGTGGGGTGGACCCTCCTGGCCTTCTTGCCTACCTGGGCCCACGATACCGCCGCCTATTTTGTGGGGTTGCGCTTTGGTCGAAGAACCCTGGCCCCACGGGTCAGCCCCCACAAAACCTGGGAAGGGACGATAGGGGGCTGGGCCTTTGCCACTCTGGTGGCGATGGGTGGGGTGGTTATTCTCGGAAGGCCGGTAGTAGAAGGGCTGGTTCTGGGGCTGATTTTGAGTATGGCGGCTACGGTGGGGGATCTGGTGGAATCATTTTTTAAGCGCCGGGCGGGAGCCAAGGATTCGGGGACCCTCATCCCTGGCCATGGTGGGGTGCTGGATCGGGTGGATAGTCTGCTCTTCACCGTCCCCGTGGTTTATTATTATGCTCACTGGGGGCTGGGCGTCTAACTAAGCCATCTCTCGACCATAAGGCGAATAGTAATGCTAGGGATAACACTTAACGGGCTTTTGGTCTTTGGGGATTTGGCTCTCTCCGCACTCAACTTCATCCTCGCCTTCTCCCTTTTGATATATATCCTCTTTCACAATTGGCGGAACACGGTAGCCCGGGGCTTCGCCTCCCTCCTTTTCTTTGTGGCCGTGGTCCACGGCTCGGATGTGATCATCCTCAATGTGGCGGATCCTTCCTCCAAGTTGGTTTGGCTGCGCTTCCAGTGGCTGGGGATCGCCTTCATCCCGGCCGCCTATCTCCATTTCACCGATGCCATCCTGCGCACCACTTATCTCTATTCTCCCTTGCGCCGCATCCTGGTCATGCTCGGTTATGTCGGTGGAGGACTTCTTTTCCTGCTGGTAGCTTCGACTAATCTGGTGGTTGGCGAAGGGGTGTTACAACCCCCCTTGTTCTACTTTCAGGCGGGGCCCATCTTCTGGCTCTTCGCCCTCTATTTCTTTGCCGTAACCTCCTGGGGGGTAGTCAGCATTTTCCGCGCCCGCAGCCGAACTTTAACACCCGCCTCGCGGCGGCGGATGACTTACCTGGCCGTATCTTTTGCCGCCCCGGCTTTGGGATCCTTCCCCTACCTCCTTCTGGCCAGCCTCCCCCAGTACTTAACCTCGACCTGGGTTTTGGCCCTGAGTTTTGCGGGGAGTATTGGCCTGGCAATCATGACCGTGGTTATGGCTTACAG
>JACPPX010000036.1 GCA_016190785.1 Chloroflexota bacterium | reverse complement strand
GCCCCAGCTAAGATCACGCTGGCCAGGAGACCGCGCCGCAACCAGGGCCTCTTTCTCTTGGGAGGATAGAGGTACATCTTCAGTTTAAGCCTGGGGATAATTTACCTGCAAAGCCAAACCCTGGCAAGATTTTTCTCGTCTGTCCAATTCCCTGTTGGCACTTGTTCCCCCGCTCAGCCAGGGATGGGCAGCCTTCTCTAATCGGGGTATAATCGGCGGCGGAATGGCTCCCCGTCGCTTTTGTCTTAATTGTGGGGCTACAGCCCAAGAGGCGGATATTTTTTGTTCTAACTGTGGCCATAAAATAGAGGGTGGTCCCTGGGAGTCCTGGGGCGGCTCGCCCTCCCTAGGACGGAGTTGGTATATGGGCTTGGCGGCCTTGGCCTTAGGCCTGACTCTTGTTGTCCTGGGCCTGGGTGCGGTGGGGGCCTTTCAGGGATTTATGGAGCGCAGCAACTTGGATCGTGGTTCAGCCCAACTCCACTATGACCGGGGTTTAGGCTACTTGGAGGAGGGGAATTATCCTTTAGCCGTGGCCGAGTTTGAAGAAGCGGTGCGCTTGAACCCAACGGACACTGAAGCCCAGCGCCAACTCCTCCGCGCCCGCACTCTAGTGGAATCTCAAGCCCCCACCAGTTCCGAGGCTCTGGATAGGGCGGCGGAACTGCTTTACCAAGGAGCACAGGACCTTTATGGCCAGGGAGATTTTTGGGGAGCGATTGAAAAGTTGGAGCAGTTGCGGCGCTTGGCTCCGCAGTTCAGTCCTACTCCGTCGGCGGATCTCCTTTTCGAATCCTACCTGGCCGCTGCCCAAGCAGAGGTGGATCTGAACGATGTCCCCGCGGCATTGGACCACTTGGCCGCCGCTCTGGCCCTCCGTCCGGAGGATGAAGAAGCGGTGGAGGGACAAAGGCGGGCTACTTTGTACCTCGAAGCCAAGGGACTATGGGGCCAGGATTGGCCAGGTGTCGTGGAGAGGCTGGCGGAGATTTATGCCCAGTCCTCGGAGTATGCGGATGTGCCCCAACTCCTGGCGGAAGCCCACCGTCAGTGGGGCAATATTTTGGCCGAGCAGGAAGAATGGTGCCAGGCGGAGCGGGAATTCGGTCTGGCCCTGGATCTCTCTTCTGATCCTGGTCTCCGCAGCCAGCGGGATGATGCCGCCCGCCGCTGCCGGGCGGAAGTCCCCTCGATGATTACCCCTACCCCCAAGCCTTGACTTGACAAATATTTCGCCGCTCAGGCTATTGACAAGTATTGGGCAGTATGCTAGACTTCTTATGATTTTAGGCCAAAAGGATATAGAAAAGGAGGTGATGGGCTCGGAGGAGTTCTCGTAGCTTCTCAAGCGATCCATCAAACTAGGAGGAGAGAATGTCGCAATTAAGAAGCAGAATTTTTTTGCTAGGCATTTTGGTGGTCTTGGCCGTGATTTTGGGGGCCTGTACTCCCGCTCCGCCCCCGCCGCCGGTCCCGACCACTCCACCGCCCCCCACTTTTGAGGGGCTGAGCCTGACCACGGACTGCGCCGCCTACCCCGAAGGCTCAGCGGCTACCTTCCAGTCCATCGAGGCCGTGGACCAGTTCACCGTGGTCTTCACCCTGTGCCGGTCGGATCCGGCCTTCCTCTCCAAGATGGCCTTCAGCGTCTTCTCCATCTACCCTCAGGAATGGCTAGAAGCCACCGCCGCTAACCCGGCGGAGAGGCTGGAGTCCCCCGTCGGCACCGGCCCTTACACGCTAGACGCGTGGAACCGGGGGGAGAGTATCACCTTCACTAGCTTCGCCGATTACTGGGGCACACCGCCCAACGCCGATACTCTGATTTTCCGCTGGAGCACGGAATCTGCCGCCCGGGTGCTAGAGCTTCAAGCCGGGACAGTGGACGGAATAGACAACCCCGGACCCGATGACTTTGCGGTAATTGAGGGCGACCCCAACCTGCAGCTCATCGAACGTCCAGCGCTTAATGTCTTCTATCTGGCCATGACCAACACCTTCCCGCCTTTCGACAATGTGCTGGTACGCCAGGCCGTGGCCCTGGGCATCGACCGGCAGCGGATTGTGGATATCTTCTATCCGCGCGGGTCGGAAGCGGCCTCCCACTTTACTCCCTGCTCCATCGCCAATGGATGCGCCGGGGATTCTTGGTATGATTTCGACCCGGAAGCAGCCCGCGCCCTCTTGGCCGAAGCCGGATTCCCCGATGGCTTTGCCACCAGCATCTTCTACCGCGATGTAGTACGGGGCTACCTGCCAGAGGTGGCCCGGGTGGCAGAGGAGATCCAGGCCCAGTTGTTGGCTAACCTGAACATTGATGCCGAGATCGTACCCATGGAATCTGGAGCTTTCATCGCTGAATCCACTGCTGGTAACCTTAACGGCTTCTACATGCTGGGATGGGGCGCCGACTACCCCCATGTGACTAACTTCCTGGATTTCCACTTTGGGGCCGCCAACCCTCAATTTGGAACCCCTCACCCCGAGATCTTCGAGGCGCTAGTACAGGGAGCCCAGATCGCGGACCCGGCGGAGGCTGAGCCGTTCTATGTTCAGGCTAATAATGCCATCCGCGAGTTGGTGCCCATGGTGCCGGTGGCCCATGGTGGTTCGGCCACTGCCTTCCGCGCCGATGTGACCGGGGCTCACGCTGCGCCCCTCAGCAACGAGTACTTTGCGGCGATGGATCCCGGAGGCCGGGACACCTTCGTCTGGATGCAGAACGCGGAGCCCATCAGCCTCTTCTGCGCCGATGAGACCGACGGGGAGTCGCTGCGGGCCTGCGAGCAGATGATGGAACCCCTCTACACCTATGAAGTAGGAGGTGTGGAAAATGTGCCTGCTCTGGCTACTTCCTGCGATCCCAACGAAGACCTTTCCGTCTGGACCTGCACCCTGCGCCAAGGGGTCAAGTTCCATGATGGTTCGGACTTTGATGCCAACGATGTGGTGGCCACCTTCACCATGGGTTTGGATGCCGCCTCAGCGTTGCATGTGGGCAATACCAACGCCTGGGAGTACTACGACTACCTGTGGGGGCTGATCAACAAGCCCGCGGAGTAAAATCCCCTCTCACCAAAGCAAATCGCCAGCAATGCGGGACCGCCTAATAGCGAGCCCGCATTGCTTTTTTCGAGGGGGAAGGTAGAATTTTAGATATGAGCCAATATATATTGCGCAGGGTACTCGCATCTATCCCCGTCCTCTTCGGAATCTTGCTGGTCACCTTTGCTTTGGGGCGGATGATCCCCGGGGATCCGTGCAAGGCTATATTAGGGGAAAAGGCCACCCAGGAGGTCTGCGACCGTTTTATCCGCGAACACGGTTTGGACCAGCCCATCCCGGTGCAGTTTGCCATTTATATGTCCGATGTCTTGCGGGGTGACTTCGGGCAGTCCATCCGCTTCAGCCGCCCGGTGGCTATCATCTTGGTGGAGCGGCTGCCGATGACCATCGAACTCAGCCTTTCTGCGCTTTTGATCGCCATCCTGGTGGGCATCCCGGCGGGGATAATCTCCGCCGTGCGCCACAACTCTAGTGTAGATGTGGCCACAATGGTCGGGGCCAACATTGGGGTTTCTATGCCGGTCTACTGGTTGGGGTTGATGCTGGCCTATGTCTTTGCCCTCCTTCTCAAAGATACCCCGTTTTGGTTACCTCCCTCGGCACGGATAACCGCGGGTCTGGATGCCACTCCCTTTTATGAAGTATATGGGCTGACCTTAGAAAAGAACTCCCTATTGTTTTATGGGATGGAGTTCTTGGCCAACCTTTACATCTTCAACTCGATTATCACCTTCAACTGGGAAGTGCTCGGCGATGCCCTGAAGCATTTGATCCTCCCCTCCGTCGCATTGAGCACCATCCCCATGGCCATTATCGCCCGCATGACCCGCTCCAGCCTCTTGGAGGTTCTGGGGCTAGATTACACCCGCACCGCCCGGGCCAAGGGGCTCACCGAACGGCTGGTGGTGCTCCGCCACGCCATGAAAAACGCCATGCTTCCCATTGTCACCGTGATCGGCCTCTCCCTGGGAGCGCTTCTGGGAGGGGCGGTACTCACCGAGACTATATTCAGTCTGCCAGGGGTAGGGCGTATTCTGTTTGAGGCGATTACCGCCCGGGATTACCCCATTATCCAAGCATTCACCGTGGTCATCGCCGTCATATTCGTGACGGTTAATCTGGTCGTGGACCTCTCCTATGCTTATCTTGACCCTCGCATCCGATTGCGGTAAGAAATGTCCGCGGTGAGAACTCAGGAGGCCCTCCCCGCAACTTGGGTTGAGGAACGAGCCCCGCGCAGTACCCGGCGCCAGTTTGTAGAGGGGCTTTTCCGCAAGCGCTCGGCGGTGGTGGGGATGGTCATGCTGGGGAGTCTCATCTTCTTGGCTATTTTCGCCGATGTTATCGCCCCCTATGACCCTATTCAGGTTCTTATCGGAATCGAGGAGGTAGCAAGGAGAGCTCCACCTTGTATCCATCTCCTGGGGTGCCCCGCGGATCAGCCCCAGCACATATTCGGGATAGACGGCAATGTGCGCGACCTCTTCAGCCGCGTGGTCTACGGCTCCCGCTTTTCGCTATTTATCGGTTTCTCCACTGTCGGCTTCGCAATAATCATCGGTGGTCTCCTCGGGGCGGTGGCCGGCTTTGCCGGAGGGCGCAGCGATAACCTGATTATGAGGGTGATGGATGTACTCCTTGCCTTCCCTGCTCTCCTTCTGGCCATCGCCATTGTCGCCGTGCTGGGCCCCGGCTTGATTAATGCCCTCCTGGCTATCGGGATTGTCTCCATCCCGGTTTATGCCCGGGTGATGCGGGCCAGCGTGTTATCGGCAAAAGAGATGGACTACGTCCAGGCGGCCACGGCGGTGGGTGCCTCCCCCACCCGCATCCTCTTTGTCCATATCCTCCCCAATTCCGTCACTCCCATCATAGTTCAGGGCACTCTGGGGATCGCCACGGCTATCCTGGAGGCGGCGGCCCTTTCCTTTCTGGGACTGGGAGCCCAGCCCCCCACTCCGGAGTGGGGATCTATGCTGGGGACGGAGCGCAACCAAGTCTTCACCGCCCCCCACCTAGTCTTCTTCCCCGGTCTGGCCATCATGCTCACTGTCCTGGCCTTCAACCTGCTGGGGGATGGACTGCGGGATGCCCTCGACCCCCGCTTGCGGATAGTGCGCACTTAGATGTGAAGAGCCAAATATGGCTACCGAAATTAGGCTGGTCAGAACAGATAAGGGAGAGAAGGGCTGGACCTTCGAAGTTCAACTGGCGGAGGGGGAGAGCAAAACTTCCCACACCGTCACTCTGAGCCATGATGATTACCAGCGGCTGAGCGGAGGCGATGTGCCACCGGAAAGGCTGGTGGAGGAATCTTTCAGGTTTCTCTTAGAAAGAGAATCAAAAGAATCCATCCTCCGTCGCTTCGACCTTCCGCGCATCGGTTATTATTTTCCCGAATATGAAACCGAGATGCGACGCAGGCTTAAATAGATGCTTCCCCCAAGAACTCGGTTGCGATTTGCAAACCAGAGGGGGATTGTGCTATAATTGTTGCAATTTGGTTAATTAGCATGACTTTCTTAAGAGAGAAAAAGGAGGCGATAATCCAAGAATTTCGGCGACACCCCTCGGACACCGGATCGCCGGAAGTGCAGATCGCTATCCTCACCAAGCGCATCGATAAATTGGTGGAACACCTCAAAACCCACCAGCAGGATAACCATTCCCGGCTCGGTCTTTTGAAAATGGTGGGGGAGAGGAAAAGACACCTCAACTACTTGCAACGGGTGGATCTTGCCCGCTACCAAGAGCTCAAGGAGCGGCTGGGGATCCGTTAATTGAATAGAGCCGGCCGGTGGGCCGGCTGGTTTGTATATTGATAACCGGTTTGGGTTTTGGGGTCCAGGAGTTGGAGAGTGGGTCTCATTCCCACCTCAAGGAGATGGGTTCCAGTCTCCAGTCCTCGACCTCCAATCCCGACCGGTATCGGGATTGGAGGTTTAAATATGAGCTTTAAGTACGAGACCAAGATCGGGGAGCACCAGATTATCATTGAGGCTGGGAAACTGGCCGGCCAGGCCGGGGGAGCGGTCACCGTCCGCAGTGGGGACACCTTGCTCCTGGCCACCGCCACTGCTTCAGCGCAGCCCCGCGAGGGGCTGGGTTTCTTCCCCCTTACGGTTGACTATGAGGAGCGGCTCTACGCCGCAGGCAAAATCCCTGGTGGCTTTTTTAAGCGGGAAGGTCGTCCCTCGGAACAGGCCATCCTCCTCTGTCGCCTCACCGATCGGCCACTTCGTCCCCTCTTCCCCAAAGGGCTGCGCAACGATGTCCAGATCATAATCACCGCTCTTTCTGCGGATCAGGAAAATTATCTGGACATCCTGGCCATCATCGGGGCCTCGGCGGCCCTCACCATCTCCGACATCCCCTTCGCCGGGCCGGTAGGGGCAGTACGGGCGGGGATGGTTGATGGGCAGTTGGTTTTCAATCCCACCGCCACCCAGATGCAAAAAAGCCTCTTAGATCTACGGCTGGCCGGGACCGGCGGGGCAGTGGTCATGGTCGAAGCCGGGGCCAGCGAGGTTCCGGAAGAGAAACTACTGGAGGCCATCCGCCAGGGGCATCAGGCCATCCAGCCGATAATCGAGATCCAAGAGAAAATGCAGAAGGAAATCGGAAAGCCCAAAAGAGACTTCCCTATGTTTTCCATCCCCGATGAGGCCCGCCAGGGGGTGAGGCAGCGAGTAGAGGATCGGGTATCCGATATATTCTCTACTTCCCAAAGCAAAGAGGAGCGAAATCTGGCACTGGCCAGTTTGCAAGAGGAGATTGCCACCGAGTTAGGAGGGGATTACGCCGCTGAAATCCTAGCCGCGGCCTGGGAGGAGACCCTCCGCCAAGAAGTGCGGCGGATGATCATCGATCAGGGAATCCGTCCCGACCGCCGCCGTCCGGAAGAGATCCGTCCTGTTTCCTGCGAGGTAGGGCTTCTTCCCCGCACCCATGGCTCGGGGCTCTTCAACCGTGGGGAAACCCAGGTCCTGACCATCGCTACCTTAGGTACCCCGGCGGAACACCAGATCTTAGATGGCCTCTCCCCCGAGGAGAGCAAGCGCTATATGCACCATTACAACTTCCCTCCCTATTCTGCAGGGGAGACTCGTCCCCTGCGCGGCCCTAGCCGGCGGGACATCGGCCACGGACTATTGGCGGAGCGGTCCCTCCTACCTATGCTCCCCGGAGAAGATGAATTCCCCTATACCATCCGCCTGGTATCAGAGGTCCTTTCCTCCAACGGTTCCACCTCTATGGCCAGTGTCAGTGCCTCCAGCCTGGCCCTGATGGATGCCGGGGTTCCAATCCGGGCTCCGGTAGCAGGGATCGCCATGGGTCTCATCCAGGATGAGGGCCGTACCGCCATCCTCACCGATATCCAGGGGCTGGAGGATGCCCTGGGGGATATGGATTTCAAGGTGGCCGGAACGCGGCAAGGGATCACTGCTCTGCAGATGGACCTCAAAACTAAAGGGCTGGACTATGAAGTCATGCACCAGGCTCTGGAACGGGCCCGCGAGGCGCGGATGTTTATCCTGGATAAGATGGCCGAGGTCCTCCCCGCCCCTCGCCCCTCGCTTTCCCCTTATGCTCCGCGGATTACGGTGATCAAGGTTGATCCGGAGAAGATCGGCCTGATCATCGGTCCCGGGGGGAAGATGATCCGTAAGATCATCGAGGAGACCGGGGCGGAGATCGATATTGAGGATGATGGCAGCGTCTACGTCTCTTCGCCGGATGCCGAGGCCAGCCAGAAAGCAATATCCCGCATCGAGGCCCTGGTGGAGGAGCCGCAAATAGGGAAGATCTATACCGGCCGGGTGACCAAGGTGGCAGATTTCGGAGCCTTTGTGGAAATCCTCCCTGGCCGAGACGGCCTGGTGCCCATTTCCCAGTTGGCTGATTACCGGGTGGCCCGCACCGAGGATGTGGTCAAACTGGGGGACGAGATTATGGTCATGATTATTGATATCGATAGCCAGGACAAGATCCGTCTCTCCCGCCAGGCAGTTTTGGCCGGCTGGACGGCAGAGGAGGCGCGGGCCCGTGATGTGCGGCCGCGGCCCAGCCGCCCCACTGGCTCCCGGCCTCCCTTCCGCGGCGGCCCACCCCGCCGTTCTCCGCCGCGAGGACCAAGGAGATCTCCTTAGCCGGGAGAGAGAGTTGGGGGCATCTCCCAGGTAGCCTGCGCGGTGCCCCTTTTTATGATTGGAGCAGCATGATGG
>JACPPX010000004.1 GCA_016190785.1 Chloroflexota bacterium | reverse complement strand
TATGCCTACACCGACGACCTGGAACTGCAGAGTCTCTTGGCCACGTCCAAGGCCGCCGCCTCGGCGGCCAAATCTACCAACGAGAACCGCGTTTTGGATTTCACCCGTTCCCAAAGCCTGCTCGATTTTCCGATGGCCAAGCCCTTCGACACTCTGCCCGTCTCTGAAAAAGCCGGTCTTTTGCACCGTCTCGATCAGGTCGCGCGGGGCTACGATTCCAGGGTGAGCCAAATCCAGGCAGGATACTCAGAATATCGGCGCCGGGTGTGGGTATTTAATTCCGCGGGACAATGGGCCGAGGATGACCGCAACATAATCGAGTTGCGGGTCACGGTCACCGCCCGGCAAGGGGAAATAATCCAGCAAGCCACCGCCGGGATCGGGGGACAGATGGGCCTGGAGCTGCTCGACCTGCGGGATCCTATTGCCGAAGCCCAGGATGTGGCCCAGTCGGCGGTGCTGATGCTCGATGCCCGGCCCTCCCCGGCGGGAGAAATGCCAGTGGTGATGGATCATGGTTGGGGTGGAGTGCTATTCCATGAAGCCTGCGGCCATTCTCTAGAAGCGGATTTTATCAACCGCGGCTCCTCTATCTTTGTTGGCAAGTTAGGCGAGAGAGTCGCCTCCCCGCTAATCACCCTCTACGATGATGCGACCTTCCCCGGCCGGCGCGGCTCCTTTCGCTTTGACGATGATGGCACCCCCTCAGAAAAGACAGTGCTCATCGAGAAGGGAGTCCTCAAAAACTACATGTGGGATTTGGCCGAAGCCCGCCGCGCCGCTACCCGCTCCACCGGAAACGGCCGCCGCCAATCGTTCCGCTATCTCTCCCTACCGCGGATGACCAATACTTATATTGCCGCTGGGGAAAGCGATCCGCAAGAAATCATCCGCAGCGTGCAAAAGGGGCTATATGTGAAAAGACTGGGCGGGGGACAGGCAGATGTGACCAAAGGTGATTTCGTCTTCAGTGTTACCGAAGGCTATCTTATCGAAGACGGGAAAATCACCTCCCCGGTACTGGGGGCAACCCTGGTAGGCAATGGGCTGAAAGTGCTCTCCGAGATAGACATGGTTGGGTCGGATATGGAGTTAGACAAGGGGCAAGGTAACTGCGGCAAGGGTCAGTGGGTACCGGTGGGAGTGGGCCAGCCGACCCTGCGCATCCCGCGGATTACGGTGGGGGGCACGGCTTAGGCCAGAATAGGAAACTCATGGATCACTTGCAACTTGCTCGTGATATAGTGAAAAGCGCCGCGGAGTCCGGAGCGGAGGTGGAAGCGTTGGTCATGGAGAGCACCACCGCCTTCATCCAGGTCAACAAAGGAGAAGTAGAGAAACTCTCCCAGGCCGTCTCTAAAGGCTTGGGGGTGCGCATCATTGACCACGGCCGGGTGGGGTACGCCTATACCTCCGACTTTTCCCCCCCAGGCCTCGAGGGGACCTGGCAAGGAGCCTTGGCCCTGGCCAAAAGTGCTGATGCCGATGAAAACCGTTCCCTTCCCGAAGCCCAGCCCATCCCCCCGGCCGGAGATATGGGAATCTATGATCCCCGATTCGCCGATTATCCGACAGAAGCAAAAGTGGCCTTCGCCCAGCAAGTGGAAGAGACCGCCCTGGCCTTTGACCCGCGCATCGTCCTCACCCAAAGGGCTACTTATCAGGATGAACTCCTGCTCGCGGCCATGGCCAATTCCCAAGGTTTCGAGGGAGGTTTTCAGCGCACCGCCGCCTTCAGTTGGATCCAAGCCATAGCCAAAGACGAGCGTGGCCAAGTTCAGGCCGAGGGCCTCGATTTTTCCAATTTCCCGCGTGAACTCTCTGCCAGGAAAATCGGCGAAGAAGCAGCAGAAAAGGCCCTACAAATTCTGGGGGGCACGCCTATAGAGACGCGTCAGGCCACGGTTATCCTTCACCCCATCGCTGGAGCCGAACTTCTGGGTAGCATTGCCCAGGCGGCGAGTGCCGAAGCTCACCAGCGCGGCCGGTCATTTTTATTGGGCAAAGTAGGGCAGGAGCTTGCAATCCCCTGGTTACGCATCATCGACAACGGCCGGTTGAGGCACGGCTTCGCTTCCGCACCTTTCGATAGCGAGGGGGTGCCAACTTCGACGACGACAGTGATTAGCGAGGGGGTGTTGCAGAACCTCCTCTACGATCATTACACTGCTCGCAAGGATGACAAGCGGTCCACCGGGAATGCCAGCCGAGAATCTTACCGCAGCCTGCCGGGAGTGGCCCCCAGCAACTTCTACCTCGAGCCGTCTTCGACTCCGCGAGACAAACTTATCTCCGAAGTGGATGAAGGCCTATATGTCTTGCGCACTATGAATGTGGGAGGCATCAACCCGGTGAATGGTGACTACTCCGTGGGGGCTTCAGGAGTATGGATTGAAAGGGGTCAGCCAGCTAGGCCAGTGAGCGGGGTAACCATTGCCGCCAATATGGGCCACATCCTGAAAAACATCGTCGCTGTGGCCGATGACCTGCGCTTCGTGCCCTTCTTTGGCTCCATCGGGGTCCCCACCATGCGCATTGAAGGGATGACCATCGCTGGAATATAGTAGTAGCCTGTATCAAATGATTATGAATATGGCCTCTGGGTTATTCAGGGGTCCTTTTTTGAGTGCGTAGTACTAAATTTAGTCAAGCTTCAGCATCTGGTTGAGCACATCCCGACCCCAACCGTGATGGGCCATTTCTTTGGGATCAGGCAGACGGTCGAGGGGGAACCAATCCATCGCCGCAATGTTATCTCCAGCATTTAGATTAGGAGCCTGTCGCAACTCAGCTAGATAATGGAACACCAAGTGCCACCAGCCATTGCCAAAGGACTCGATGAAGCTCAAACTTGCCTCTGGCATTTCGATCCCAGCCTGTTCGCGCAATATACGTTTAGCCGCATCGTCGGGATGCTCCAAGTGATTTAAAAAGTTGTCAGGGAGAAACCAACCCTTCTGGCCATCGTACTTGCTAGTGTCTTTATAGCGGACTAGCAGGACCTGGCCCTCGGATAAGAGAGCCACATCGGCTACCAGTTTGTGTATCCCACACTCTCTCACCTTATCCTCCTCTCGAAAAGTTTAGTTACCCGACAAGCAACTTGAGGCCCACTCCGATAATCCCCGGGACCAGAACCCCGGCCAGAACCGCGGATGCTGATGGCCAACGCAGGAGGATGAGCAGGGCCAGGATTGCCAAAAACAGCGTGGGAATATCGACAATTGCTGCCCGGCTCAGCTCCAAAGCTGTAGCCGCAATAAGCCCCACTACCCCGGCCATGACTCCTCTAAGGCCAATCTGCCATCGGGGGTGGTGGACCAATCGTTCTAAATACTGGTGCCCTAACAGAGTAAAACTGAACGCCGGGAGCCAGACTCCCAGGGTCATGGCCAAGGCTCCCCAAGGGCCACCGCCAACATAGCCCACAAAAGTAGAAAAGATTATGAGCGGGGCGGGGAGGATACCACCCAAAGCCAAGCCATCAAGAAACTGGGCATTGGTCAGCCAGTGATTGTTAGCCACTGCATCCTCCTGCAATAGCGGTATTGCAGTATAGGCCCCGCCAAAAGTGAGGAGTCCGGCCTTTAACCCCGACCACAAAAAGGGCAATGTGATGGAGATTGCCGAGATTGAGGCGATAGCCGCTGTCAAGGGGAGAAGGAGAGACATGTTGCTGGACTTTTCCGGCTCCGACCGCCGCGGAAACCTTGCCAGGAAATATAAAAGACCGCTCAAGAGTATAACTAAAACAAAACTGGCTTGGGCTAAATAGCTAACCAGAAACGCGCCAATGGATATGGCCATCAGCCAGGGATCGAGGAGGGCGGTTCGCGCGATGCGCAGCACAGCAAGGATGACTAGGGCCGACACCGCCGGCTTTAGGCCATAAAACAGGGCATTGACCAATGTACTCTCTAACCCATATGTCACATAGAACCAGGAGAGAATAAACATCAGGATAAAGCCGGGTAGCATAAAACCCAG
>JACPPX010000035.1 GCA_016190785.1 Chloroflexota bacterium | reverse complement strand
TGCCATCGGGGGGCTCGACCAAGGCTACAGGTGCAGTGAACCCTTCGCCCACGAGTTCCAACCCAATGCGGATGGACTCCAGTGGGATGGGGGTTGCTGGCGTGGTGGGGGTCGGGGAGAGGAGAGGAGTGGCGGTAGCCAAAGGTGGGAGTAAGGTTGTGGGGGTACAACTGGAGATCAGTGTCCATAGAGTGAAAATGACCAGTAAGTTCTTTCTCATTGTGGTGAGGTGATTGTATATGCCTTTTCCACGGCCCGCAAAGCAATGAGCATATGGGTCGATGACCAGGATATCGTCCCCCTTTGATTCTTTAGATTATAATTTCGGGTACTAGATGGAGGGGTGGATTGGAAGCTGAAAAGGTTCTCGAATTCCCATATACTGAGTTTCGATCTCTTTTGAGCGCGGAGGAATTGGAGATTGTGGAAAGCCTGAATGCACCCTATGAGGTGCAGGATTTCCTGCGTAATGAGTTGCGCTACAATTTTGAAGAGGAGGGGGATACCTCCCAGGCAGCGGTGGAGTTGCTGCGCAGCCGCACCGCACACTGCTTTGAAGGAGCTACTTTCGCGGCAGCCATGCTCTGGTACCACGGACGGCCGCCAACCCTAGTACTCCTCGAAGCACCCCAAGATTACGACCACAACCTAGTGATCTATTGGGAAAATGGTCGAGTTGGCTCGGTAGCCATGTCTCGCCACCAGGAGTTGATGGGTAAGCCGGCTCTATTTCCCAGCATTCGAGACCTGGTCCTGGCTTACTACCCGGATTACTGGAGCGATTGGACCGAGGAGCGGGATGAACTCACCCTACGCGGTTTCTCAGAGCCGATAGATCTCCGCCAGTTAGGAACGGGTTGGGTCTTGGGGCCCGGGTCTTGGGAAGTGTACAAGAACTATCTCAAGGGGGTACGGCTGGAAATGCTCTTTCCGACAAACGAAGAAGAGAAATATTATCTATACCCGGAAGAGTACTCAGAAGATTGAATGGCCCGGGTAAAATCACCGGGTTTTTATTTATAAGCGCAACCTAAATCGTAAGTTGGCTGGTCCTGGAATTTGGTCACGGGGAAGAAGAAGAAACCGGTATTTCTTCTGCGGGGGGAGTGGCAGGGAGGATGCGGGTCTTTATTGCTGCGCGGCCGGTCTGGACCACAATCGCTCCGACCATCACCACAGCTATCCCGCCGGCCATGATGAGGTTTAAGGGATCCGCAAGGATGAGAAAGGCGAGGAGAGGGCCCAGACCTTGTTGCAGGGAGGAGAGGCTGACCACTTTGGCCACCGGAGTCAATGATAGGGCTTTGGTGATGCTGGTCAGGGCAAACCCGTCCAGCAGGCCAGAGATGGTAAAGGCCAAAAGGCCCTGGGGTGGTGTTCGAAGGTATATGTCCAGTCCTTCACTGACCGCCAGGTAGCCATTAAGCACTAAAATGCCCCAGACGGCTCCGATCCCCAGAACTACCGGTAGTGATAAACCGCGGCGGGTGGTGCGGGCGAGGATGATGCCGCTCCCCGCCCAGCACCAGGCGGCGGAGAGGGCAAGGACGATGGCCAGGGGCCAAGCGGGAGATACGGCCACGCTCTGGGTCTGACCCCAAGCAATAGTCGCAATCCCGGCGATGAGGACCAGCATGCCAGCAAGAATCCGCCGGGTAAAAACCTCGCCCAGAAAGAGGGTAGCCAGGATGGCAGCCCAGAGGTTGGAGGTGGCGGAAGTAGGGGTGGTGATGGTCACTCCTCCCAGGCGCAGAGCCTCTAGAATCAGGGGATTGCCGATGTGATAGAGAATGGAGCCGTTGATCAGGAGCAGAAGGAGGGTGCCCCACCCCAGAAAATTGCTACCGCGGCGGATCTGGCTCCGTCTCCGCTCGCTGCTCAATATTAGGAATATCGAGAGAAGGGCTAAGGGTAAGGCACGGAGGGTTACCCCTACTGCCAAATGGGTGACCTGGACCCCTACGCGGTTGAAGAGGGCACTGGCGGTATAGGCCAGGGAGGCAAGAATAGCCCAGGTCTCGCCGCGCTCCAACCAGCGAGCCATGCTAGGGGTTCACCAGCACGCGGTAAGTATCCTTGCGCAGCGAGGCTTCGAAGGCCTCGGTGATTTCCTCCAGTGAGTAGCGGGCACTGATCAGGGGCCGGACATCGATGATGCGGCGAGAGATTAACTCCGCGGCTCGCTCAAAATCCTGTTTGGTCTGGCCCACTGTGCCAGTGAGGACAATTTCCCGATTGTGGAAGAGATTAGGGTTGATGGTGATGGTCGAGTCCTTGGGGTGGACTGCGGCATAGACCATTACCCGACCCCCTTTGGCCGCAAATTTGAGGGCCTGCTCAATCGCCGGGGCAATGCCAATGGCCACAAATGTGACTTCTGGGCCGTGGCCCTCGGTCAACTCCTTGATGCGGGCCACAAAATCACCTTCTTGGGGGTCGACCACATAATGGGCCCCCAGTTCTTGCGCCTTTTGCCTTCGTACCCCCTCGATCTCACTGACGATTACCGTGGCCCCTCCTCCTTTAGCCAGAAGGATGTGGAGGAGACCCATAATACCGGCACCGATAACTACTACATAATCCCCGGGCTGGACATTTGCCTTCTGGTAACTGCGCAGGACGCAGGAGAGGGGCTCGATAAGCGCCGCCTCTTCGAAGGTGATCTCGGGGTCGATGCGAAATACTTGATAGCCCCGCACCAGGACATACTCCCCCAGGCCTCCCGGCCCGTTGGGTTGGCCCTTGACCCAATTGCGGGTGAGGTTATCGCAGAGGTGGGTCAGGCCGCGGCGGCAGGAGTAACACTGGCCACAGTGGGTCAGGCCGGAGACGGCCACATGGTCTCCGACTTGCACCGAATAAACCTCAGGACCGATGGCCTCTACTACCCCCGCAAACTCATGACCACCAAGTAGGGGGGCAGAGGAGGAATCCACTCCGGTGTAGGTGCGCTGCTCCCAAGTGCATAAGGCGCAAGATCTGATGCGCACCAAGACCTGGTCCTCTTTAGGCTGGGGGATGGGCACTTCCTCGAGGATGACTTTGCGATCCCCGAGGATCACGGCCCGTTTCATCATTCCATCTTTTTTCATTCTATCTCCAATTTTCTGTGATTTACTTCTCGGCCAGGCAAGGCCCGGTCGCCTGCTCGTTGTGCATCATTTAAGTATACGCAGAGCCTGGTCCACGCTGGCTCGGTCGTGGATGACCGCGGCGATGGCGGCGGTTATCTTCTGGGGCTGAGGATGCCCCCAGATGTTGCGGCCCATGGCTACCCCCGCCGCGCCGGCGGAAATGGCATCGTACACGGTGGTGAGGAGTTCACGCTCATCGCTGGCTTTCTCTCCGCCCAGGACCACTACCGGGACGGGACAGTTGTCGATGACTCGGCGGAAACCGTCCTTGCTGCCGATAAAGAAGGTCTTGATGAAATCGGCTCCGGCCTCCACTCCGACTCGTGCCCCTCCGGCAATCTTTTCCACACTGCGCATCTCCTCCCCGGCAGAGAATCCGCCGGGAATGGTCTCGGCCAGGAGGGGCATTCCCCAGCGGGTACAGGCCGCAGCCAAAACCGCACAGTTAGTGACACTGTCATCGTTGGCCCAAGGATAGACCATGGTTTTTACCGCGTCGGCTCCCAGACGAAGGGCATTCTCGACTGCTCCGGTCACTATCGGGGGATCGCTGGGGACACTCAGGATCAGGGCCCCGCGGCCGATGGCGGGGAGGAACATTTGGGCGGTGCCGTAGGTGGTCATTATCGCATCCGCCCCTCCGGCCAGGACCTGGCGGATGGTCTCCTGCGGCTGGTCCAGGCCGGGGAGGGGTTTGTCGCTGTAGCCCACATGGTCCATAGCCACGATAAGGGTCTTCCCGTCTTCCCGGAAGATGCGGTTCAGTCTTCGCCACTTGGGATCGGTCATCTCTTATCTCCTAAGAATACTTCGAGAAATTCTGTTTTGCTCGGCAACGTTTGAAATCATTTTTTTGGAACATGGTGCCCATCACGCCATCCTTTCTAGAATAGAGCCGAGATCCTGCGCCGGGGATCGAGGACATCCCGCACCCAGTCGCCCAAAAGGTTGATACCCAAAACGGTAATCAGTATTGCCAGGCCGGGGAAAAAGGGTATCCACCAGGCACTGGCTAGGTAGTCCCGCCCCTCGGAGACCATCCTTCCCCAAGTGGGAGTGGGGGGAGGCAACCCCAATCCCAGGAAGCTGAGGGCGGCTTCAAACAAAATCATGTTGGCCACCAGCAGGGTGGCGATGACTATCACCGAAGGAAGTAGGTTGGGGAAGATGTGGCGCCAAATAATGCGCCAATTATCACATCCCACCGCCCGCGCCGCCCAAATATATTCTTCTTCGCGCAGAGAAAGGGTCTCGCCGCGGACCACGCGAAAATATAAGACCCAAGTGGTGATGGCCAGAACCAGGATTAGGTTGGCGAGGCTGGAGCCAATGACCGCTACTACGGCGATAGCCAAGATCAGGAAAGGTATGGCCTGCTGCACATCGGCGATGCGGGCCAGGATGGCATCTACCATCCCGCCGAAATATCCAGCGAGGAGGCCGAGGGGCACCCCAATGCTACCTGAGAAGAGGACGGCGGCTACCCCCACCACCAGGGAGATACGCGAGCCGTGGATTATCCGGCTGAGTATGTCTCTTCCCAAAGAATCGGTTCCCAAAAAGTGATCAGGCCTCCCTTCTGCCATCCAGGATGGGGGTTTGAGGCGATCGGGTAGAGTTTGGAGATTGGGATCGCCCGGGCTGAGCAGGGGAGCAAAAATGGCCATAAGTGCAACCCCCAGGACGATGGTTCCTCCAAATAGGGCGGGGATCAGTCGCGCTGGGTTAAATCGGCGTTGTCGTCGCATCTCCGTTGCGGCAATTGCCTCGACCAGGGCTGAGGAGGTCAAAGGTAGTCGGACGGCAGAGTTCTTCATAGCCTAATCCTGGGATCCAACCAAGTGTAGAGGAGATCCACCACCAGGTTGACGGCAACTATGATCGTGGCGGTCACGGCCACAAAAGCCTGGACCACCGGGATGTCTCTATTGGCGATGGCATTAACCGCCAAGCGGCCCATCCCCGGGTAGGCGAAGACATTCTCCGCCACCACCGCCCCTCCAAAAAGGAAGCCCACTTCCAAGCCGATGACGGTGATGGTGGGGATGGCCGCATTTTTCAAGGCATGTTTCCACAGCACGGCTTTGGGCGGAAGCCCCTTCCCCCAGGCAGTTCGGATGTAATCTTGGTTCATTACTTCCAAAAGACTAGAGCGCAAGAGGCGAGCGATGGTGGTCAGGGGAAAGGCCCCGATGGTGACGCCGGGGAGAATCAGGCTTTCCCAGCCTCGGGAGCCGGAGACCGGCAGCCAGCGCAGAGCCACCCCAAAAATCAAGATCAGGACGATCCCCAACCAGAAATCGGGGACCGCCTGGCCGAAAAGTACAAAAGTGCGAGCGAAAGCATCAATCGGAGTGTCTCTTTTCCAGGCGGCGAGGATACCAAGGGGAACGGCCACCAGTAGAGCAAAGCTTATGGCCACGGCCATAAGTCTTAAAGTGGCGGGGAGTCGCTCCAGGACCAGGTCCATGGCATAGCCCTGGTGGCGGTAGGAGAAGCCAAAATCACCTTGCACTGCCCGGGAGAGGAAAATTGCATACTGCACGGGGAGAGGCTGATCAAGACCCAGTTGGCGGCGACAGATCTTGCGATCCGAGGCTGAAGCGTCGGGGGGGAGAATGACCGAGCAGGGATCAGCGGTGAGGTGGATCAAGAAAAAGACAATGATCGAGACTCCGAGAAGGACTCCGATTCCATGAATAAGTCGCTGCAGTAGATAGCCGACCATAAATATTGAGGTAATGGGGGGAGCCCCATAAGGTAGGGACTCCCCCCATTGCGGGCTAAGAGCTTACCGAGACATTGGAAGCCACGATGATTAGGTTGACATGAGGAGTGAAGCCCTGGACTTCGGCACGCACCCCGTAGAGGGAGGTGGCGGTCCAGAGGTAGATGCCCAGCGGGTCGTCGTGGAGGATCTGGCTCAGGTCGCGGTAAACCTGGGCCCGAGCATTCTGATCCACAGTGGACTCCGCCTGGTGGATGAGGGCGGTGGCCTCTTCGTTGCAGAAGCGGGAGATGAAGCCATCGCAGGCGGCGAAGAAGACGATGCTCGCCGGATCCGGACTCCCACCCCAGCGGGCGAACCACATCGGGCTTTGGGTGCGGGCAATCCAGTTATCGTTAAACTGGGCCAACTCTAGTGGATTGAGGGTGACATTGATCCCCAGGTTGGCCAGTTCCCCGGCTACGGCCTGAATGGGATCCAAGGGGTCGCAGGTGCAGATATCCATGGTTATATCGAAGCCATCGGCGAAGCCGGCCTCGGCCAGGAGGGAGCGAGCCATCTCTAGATCGTAAGTGTAGGGTGCAACATCTGGGTTGTGCCCGAAGGAGACAGGGCCGATGGGGCTGGCAATCCGTGAACCAAAGCCGCCGAGGACGGTGGAGATGATCCCCTCTACATTGACCCCGTAGTTGAGGGCTTGACGGACCTGGGGATCGGCCAAGGGTCCCTCCACATCAGCCGTCAGGAAGACGTAGGCGTACTGTCCGGTCTCGCGGGGGACGACGCGGAGTCCAGCACTCTCCGCCTGGGCGGTCTGATCCGGCAGGAGGTCCTGCATGATCTGCGCCCCACCAGTCTGGAGTTCGGAGAAGCGGGTGGTGGCCTCAGTGATGGGGCGGAAGATGAGGGTCTGCACCAAGGGCATTCCCTTGTAGGAGCCGGACCAATAATTCTCATTGGCCTCGAGAGTCAGAGCCTCATCGCGGGTCCAGGAGACGAACTTAAAGGGGCCGGTACCAACCGGGTTGAGGGCAAACCCCTCGGCCTCAACCTCCTCGAAGTAAACTGGAGGGAGCATGGGCAGGTTGCCGGCAGCCAGGTTCTCAAAGAGGGCGCCATCGGGACGGTTGAGATGGAAGAGGACGGTAAAATCGTCCACAACTTCCACAAAGTCGATGGAGAGAAAGTTGTTGCGGGCTCCGGAGTTCACTTCCTCATCCAGCATCCGCTGCACGGTGAACTTCACCGATTCGGCAGTGAAGGCCTCTCCGTTGTGGAAAGTGACCCCCTGGCGGAGTTTGAACTGTACCGTGGTATCGTCGACGACAGTCCATTCCGTGGCCAGACCGGGGACGAACTCTCCGTTGAAGTTGCGCTCCACCAGGTTATCGAAAATGTTGGCGGCATAGGAATACCCCGCGGCCTGATAGGTGAAGAAGGGGTCCAGGCTCTCGGCTTCGGCGGAGAGGGCGATGGTCAGGGTCCCCTGAGGCCCAGCGGGGGTAGGGGAACAAGCCACGACGATAAGCACTAGGGCGCCAAGAAACAATATTGGGTAACGAGAATTCATTTTTTCCTCCCCTCTCTTTGTATTTTACTGCTTTAGGGTAAACTTTGTGCTATCTCGTCCTGTCTCGGCACCTCACCCCCTTTCCTCCATTCCGCTAATTATCTCTGTCGCTTGGAGATCGGTCAATTGATGAGATACCTGACGCAGAGTCTCATATAGGCGGCGATAGACCTGGTAGTACTCGGAGTAGACCGCCTGTCGCTCTTGGTCGGGTTCGATAACGGAGGCAATGTGCACCATAGCCTCGGCCCCGTCGGGGAGAGGAGGCACGGCCTCGACCCCCATCCCCGCCAGAATTGCCGCTCCCAAAACTGCGGCCTCAGTGACCTGAGGGATGGAGATGGGGAAGCCGAGGATGTCGGATTTGATCTGGGTCCAGATTTGGCTCTGGGCTTGGCCCCCGGCGGAGCGGATCTCTTTTATTTCCGCCCCCGCTTCTCGTATTGGATCTAGGATCTGGCGAAGTGAATAGCCGGTCGCCTCCAGAATTGCCCGAGTAAGATGCGCCTGGGTGTGGTAGATGCGCAGTCCGACAAAGGCCCCCCGCGCCTTCTCATCCCAATAGGGGCTCCGCTCCCCGGCGAGATGGGGGAGAAAGAGAAGGCCTTCTGCCCCGGAAGGGATTTGGCCTGCGGCGGCGATGAGTTCGGGAATTTCTTGATTTCGGTCGAGGATCGCCTCACGGTACCAGTCCAGGGATTTGCCGAGAGCGGCCATCACCCCTCCGGCGGTGAACTGCCCGGGAAGGATGCCCGGGAAAGAGAAGATTCCGGGGAGGGCGATCGGCTTTTCAGTGCACAGGGTGAACCCTCCTGCGGTACCCCCGACATCGATGCCCCGCCCGGTGACCACCATCCCTGCCCCGAGATGGGTTTCGAAGCCGTCATTGGTTCCGCCCACCACCGGGAGTCCAGTCGGGAGACCGGTAGCCTGGGCTGCCTCCTTGGTTACCTCCCCGATAACCTCTCCCATTTTGTGGAAGGGAGGAGCCTTGCTTTGATCGAGGCCCAGGGCCTGAAGCTCGGCTTGGGGAAAGGGGTTGCTGTCTTCTCGTTCGGCAGAAACTGCTTGCCCACAGAGCCGCAGGGTAATGAACCCCCAGGCTTGCAGATACCAGCGAGACTTTTCCACGGTTTGGGGGCGGTGTTTTTGCAGCCAATAAAGTTTGGGCAAATAAGAGAAAGGGGAGAAGCGTTCTCCCAATAGTTCGGCGACCTCGCCCTCCATCTCCCTTTGCCGGGTATCCATCCACAGGATAGCATTGTGCACCGGATTTCCCACAGCATCGACCAAGACCAGGGTGGGACCCTGGCCGCCAACGCAGATAGCCAAAAGATCTCGAGGATTAGCCTCGGCTAGGACCTGGCGAATGGTGGAGGAGACCGCCTGCCACCACATCTCAGGATCCTGCTCGGCATCGCCAGGGATGCCACTGTGGAGGACAGGGTAATCGGCGGAGGCCAGGGCGAGGAGTTGGCCGCTGGTGTCGAAGAGACCGGTTTTGGTGCGGGTGGTCCCCAAGTCAATCCCCAGCAAAAGTCCTGGTTTCATTGCCAGTTTCGGGTTGTAATTAAATATTCTGCGAGCCTCGCGGTGCGATTTGGATGATCAATATGGTACGGAGCCACCGTCAATGTTGATCGCCGCCCCATTTATGGCCTGGGAATCGGGGCGGGCAAGCATGACTGCTAACCGGGCTACCTCCTCGGGGGCGATGATCCTTTTTTGGGGCAGTGTCGAAGCCATATTCTCCAGAGCCTGTTCGATGCTCATCCCGCCGCTTGCCGCAATCTCCCGCGCGGTCTGCATTGCCATCTCGGTCATCACCCAGGAGGGGCAGATAGCATTGACCGTTATCCCATATTCTACCAGTTCCATAGCCAGGGATTTGGTCAGGCCGAGAAGGCCGTGCTTGGAGGCATTGTAGGCCGCGGCTTTGGGCCAGCCCACTTTGCCACCAGTGGAGGCAATGTTGATTATTCGCCCGCGGCGGCGGGAGATCATCCCCGGGATTACTGCTTTGCTAAAAAGAAAAGCACCGGTGAGGTTGACCTGAATAGTGCGTTGCCATTCACTTGCCGGCAGAGACCAAGTGTCGGCGGAATGGCCGATCCCGGCATTGTTCACCAGGATGTCGATGGGTCTCAGGGTTTGCTCCACGCTAGCGACGAACTTGGTCACGTCCTCTTCGCGAGAGACATCACCTTGGCCAGCCACGGCTCGCCCTCCCCGGCTTTTTATCTCTCCTTCTACTTCTTTCAAGGGGTCGGAGAGGATGTCAAAAACAGCAACATCCGCTCCGTCTTCTGCGAGAGCCAGGGCGATGGCCCGGCCGATGCCCCGCGCAGCCCCGGTAACCAGTGCCACCTGTCCGTTTAAATTAGGCATATTTCCTGCACCCATTCTGGCTCATATATAATTGCGAGGAGTGGGGGGTTCGCTGCCCCTCGCGGTAATTTCAAGATCGCATGAGCATTATAGCAAGGAAAAAAAGGTGAGTCTCAACTCCCTGGCGTCTCCTATGTCAAATGCTCTTGATTAAAATGCTTGCTTCGTGGTCCAGCTACACCAAAAACCGGCGGAGAGTTTAGCCCAAGGCGGGCACTGATGAAGTATCTACGGCTTGCAAATCCATGGTGAAAACTGGCCGCTCGCCGATCTGCACCCGGTAACGGCAACGGTCTCCGCGTCGCCAGGAAAGCCCATATTCGATTATCCGTTGGTCAGCAAGTCGGGTGGTTCGCTCCATATAAAAAATAGGATCGCCGATTTTGATCTCCAGAAAGCGGGAGATCTCCCGGTCGGCGATGGATACCGCCATCGTTTCTTCGGCGTGGTGCGGGTCCCGGCCATAGAACTCGCGCAGGGTCTTGAACAGCGAGCCATGTTCTAAATCATGGTTGAGGAGACCGGGCAGCAAGCGGTGGGGCAGGAAGACCTTTTCCCGGGCTAAAGGCTGGCCGTCCACCATGCGCACCCGGTCGAGGAGAACGACCTCCTCTCCCACCGGTATTTCCATTTGCTCGGCCAGGAGAGAAGAGGCGGCTAAGATTCTGGCTTCCAGAATGCGGGATTGGACTTTGCGTCCTTTGCTTTCCAGGTCAGCAGTAAAACCGGCCAGGTCGGTAAGATCCTGCTGCACGGGCAGGGTTCCGAGATAGGTTCCTTTTCCCGGCCGGGCAAAAAGGATTCCCTGCTGCGCCAGTTCCTGATAGGCGCGGTGCACAGACATGCGGCTGATTTTGAGTTTGCGACTGAGGGTATTTTCGGAAGGGAGGCGTTGGTTAGGGGTAATCCTACCCCGCTGTACGGCTTCGAGGATGGCTAACTTCAATTGTTCATAGAGGGGCAGTGGGGAGCCATTGTCCAGATGGATCTTCGTTGTTAGGTCAGAGCGATTTTGGGGCCGGGGCATATTCTTATATATACAGGACTATACAGGATTATACTGCTGGGCATTATAGCACAAAAACAATGTTCTGTCAATACCCCTCCGTATCTGATAGCCGTGGTCCACTCCAACTTGGTCGAGCACTGCTATGACAGGATCCCTCACCCTCGCCCTCTCCCTCAAGGGGAGATGGGCGGTTGAACCGTTTCGGGAATAACCCGCGGCGCGGGTCATAGAAGGAGAAAAAAGGTCGGGCATTGAAACCCGACCTACAACTAGATCCTTCGCTGCCCCTTCGCTCTGCTCAGGGCAAGGCTCAGGATGATAATAAATTCTGGTCTTGGATTTGAAATCCAAGACCAGGGTAAGGTCCGGGGTGAGATGAGATGCTATGCCAATTCGTCGAAGAGGGGAGAAACATCGCGCTGGGAGAAATCGGCCTCGGCGAGGGGGGTCTTGGCAAATTCCGGGTTGCGCTCGGACAATTCATCTTCCATAGTCGAGGTCTCCAGGACATAAAAAACTCCCACCGGGATTTTCTCCCCGTTCTCATAGGACTTAACCAGGGCCTGGGCTTTCTTGGCCACAATTTCTTCTTCGTCCGCAGGATTATGGACTACCGGATCATAGCCATTCTCCTCTAGTTTGTAGATGCGGGATTGTTTATCCGGCCGGTCCTCCCCGGCATACCACTCTTTGGTTTGGAGGTCGTTATAAGTGGGACAGGTTTGTAAGACATCCACCAGGGCGGTGCCGCGGTGTTGGATGGCCCGGGCTAAAAGATTGGCCAGGGACTTGGTCTCCAGGGCATAGCCGCGGGCGACGAAAGTGTAACCAGCCCCCAGTGCGAGGGCGATGGGGTTGATGCCATCAATAATCGCTTGCTCGGGCATCGATTTGGTCTTCAGCCCCTTACGCAGGGTGGGGGAGGCCTGGCCCTTGGTCAAGCCATAGACCCCGTTGTTGTAGACGATGTAAGTGAAGTCCAGATTGCGGCGGCCGGCATTGATGAAATACCCGGCCCCGATGCCGTAGCCATCCCCATCCCCACCTACGGCGATGACCTCCATCCCGTGGTTAGCCAGTTTGCCACCGGTGGCGGAGGGAATCACCCGACCATGGAGGGTGTGGAAGCCGTAGGCATTGATGTAATGGGGGGTTTTCCCGGAGCAACCGATCCCGGAGAATACCGCGGTGCGATGGGGCGGGATCCCTAACTGGGCGAGGGCCATATGCAGAGCATTGAGGATCCCAAAGTCCCCGCAACCCGGGCACCAGTCGTTCCAGATCTCGGTGCGGAATTCTTTGGCGGTTAAGGTTGAGGGTTCGGCCATATTTTCTCCTTTGCTATCCCCCGGGATGGGAAACCACCACCTTTTCTTCTTTCCCGGCAAGGACCTTCTCTACCCCTTCCGCGATTTCATTCTGGGAGAAGGGGCGGCCATCATATTTGACGATTAAGTGCGGGATGCGGATCCCGGTCATCTCTCGGAGAAGACCAGCCATCTGGCCGGAAAAGTTGGCTTCTATCGATACTAGTTGCTTGGCTTTGCCCAAGATCTTGGCAATCTCCTCCACAGGGAAGGGGCGGAGCAGGCGCAACTGCAAGAAGTTGACCTTCTTATCGGCATTCATCTCGGACAAAGCATCCAGGATGGGGCCTTTGGTCGAGCCCCAGGAGACAATGGTCAGGTCTGCACCCTGGGGGCCATGCAGAGTGTACTTGTATGGCGAGGGGATTTCTTGGGCAGCGAGTTGCAGTTTCTTCATCCGCTTTTCCATCTGGGCCAAGCGGTGCTCGATCCCTTCACTGATGTGCCCCTTGGGATTATGCTCATCGGTGGTGGCCCAGAAGATGCCTCCTTCCTGGCCGGGTAGGGCGCGGGGTGTGATCCCTGTTTCCGTGGGGGCATAGCGGAGGTAGCCATCCCGTCGCGGATCCGAGGGTTTATAGATCAGGCCACGATCAATCTTTAGTTTCGAGGCATCTGGTCGGGGCACAGTTCGATAACTGGTGGCCAAGAATTTGTCCAAGAGGACAATCACCGGCAATTGATAACGGTCGGCCCAGTTGAAGGACTCGAAGGCATCGTAGAAACTCTCCACCACATCTCCGCAGGCAACTACGATATGGGGGAAGTCGCCGTGGCTGGGGTGGAGTGCGAAGCGGAGATCCGCCTGCTCGCTGCGGGTGGGGAGGCCAGTGGAGGGGCCACCCCGCTGGTAGAGGAAGATCACCGGGCCGGGGGATTCGGTCATGGCCGCAAACCCCACCCCCTCCGGCATTAAGGAGAATCCTGGCCCGGCGGTGGAAGTCGAGGCCCGCACCCCCATATGGGCTGCGCCCACCGCCATGTTGATGGCCGAAACCTCGTCCTCGGTCTGGACCACCACAAAGTTATACTTCCTCTGTTGCTCCTCCAGGTAAACCGCCTCGTCAGTCGCCGGGCTAATGGGATAATAGGTCTGGAAACCCAGGCCGGCCTTGAGTTTGCCGATGGCCACCGCCTGGGCACCTCGCATCAAAATCTGGTCTCGCCGCTTCCGGGCGGGAAGACGGTGGGGAAAGTCATCACCGAAAGTCTTTCGGGCATAATCGTGGGCGGTTTCCAGAGCGGTGAGGTTTAATTCCGCGACTTTTGCCTTGCGGCCGGTGAAGGTCTGGCGAATAATCTCGGACACGAAGTCCAGGTCGTAATCCAGAATGGCGACGGTTGCTCCCAGGGCCAGGGTGTTCTTCATAATATCGAACTTCTTGAACTCGGATTCCCGCCCCAGTTTACCCAAAGCCTCTTTGAGGAGATCTAAATAGGGGAGGGGATAGAGACGCAGATCCCGGTCCTCCAGTTTCTCTTTAACCTGTTTCTCAAATTGGGAGTCGAAGATTATCCCCCCGCCGGCGGCCAGTTCATGGACATGACCGGGGTGGGTGGGGAATTCGGGATTGTGATGGTAATCCCCAAAGAGGGTCTCTTCGTCGAGGGCTACTAAGAGGTCAGTGGTGTCGAGGTGAGAGCGGATCTCGCGATCGGCAACCCGCACGCGGTAAAAGCTGTGCTTGCCCATGATGTTGGAGTGGTATTCGATATTGGCGAAGACAAAATAACCGCCGCGGCTGAAAGCCTTGGCCAGGGTCTCCGCCGCAAGGTTGATCCCGCTGCCCTGTGGCCCACCAATCATCCACGAGAATTCACGCGAAGCCATTCTTAGACTCTCCCCCGTTTCCCGGCTGCTCGGCGGATTAATCCGACCAGTCTCTTATTGGTAGGCAAAATTGCCGGCACTAATGTTTTCATCATGAATTTAATTTTAACTCAAAAGAAAGTCCCGAGCAAATTTGGGATGGTATATACATCAACCTGATGGTGATTGGCATTTAGTCCTTATCTGACCTCGACCAGCGTTGATTGAGGCTATGAAATTGGTTTGACTTCTGGGTCGGAATTGGGTAGAAAAGCAGCAAATTTGGTGACCTAGAATGCCCCCTCGCCGCAAAGACCCCCCTAGAGAAGAGCGGATATCCAAAGACGAATATTTTTTGCGGATGGCCGAGGTGGTCTCAAAGCGGGCTACCTGCGACCGGCTTTTTGCTGGCGCGGTTTTGGTCAAAGACGGCATGGTTCTTTCAACTGGCTATAACGGTGCACCGCGCGGCATGCCCCATTGCAGCGAAGTTGGGCATAGAATAATTGACGGCCATTGCGTCCGGACAATTCACGCCGAGGCCAACACCATTATCCAGGCGGCCTACCACGGGGTTTCCACCAAGGGCTCTACGCTCTATACCCAATATTTCCCGTGCGAGTATTGTGCCAAAACTTTGATCAACGCCGGGGTGGTGAGGGTTGTCTACCGCGACCTATACTCCAATCTCGACCAGCCCTATATTAAGAAACTCTTCGGCGAGGCGAAGGTCGAGGTGAAGCACTTGCCTTCTCACCAACCTATCCGCAGATACTGAAAAATGGTTGAAGAACTGTCCACAAAATTTAAATTCGGGGAATTGAGCCTCGACCAAAAAGTTGACTTTATCCTCAAGGAGCGTACTCCCCGGCCAGAGCAAGTTACATACCAGCCCACGGTGGAGTTTCTTGATCCCGCAGGGAGACTAACCCGCGAGGAGCGAGGGCGAGCCGTGGCGATGGGGGATCGGACAGCCATTGCCTATCGGCTCCTTGTCGAGCGGGTTCGGGCCGATAGAGAAAAGCCAGCAGTGGAAGTGGAAGGGGAGGAGGTGGATGCCACCTCCGCCTTTTATCTGCTCTATGCCTTGGCCGCCCGTTCTTCGCGGGAGATTGCCCACACCAGTATCTTGGAGCAGGTTAATGTTGGCCCGGGTGAATTTGGCGGGGACCCGCCGATAGTTATTGAGGGGATTTCAGTGTTGAGCGCCCTGCGCGACATCTGTTCTCTGCGCCACTTTGGATTTGAGGCCTTTTCCAGCCGCGGGGCTATTTTCCCCGAGGGATATTGGAGGATACCCCCTGAGCTCCGCGGAGCGAGGATCGGCAGCGAGCTGGAGGCCATCAACCGCCAGATTTATGAGATCTACCTAGAACTGGCCAAAAGGGGGGTCGAGTACTATCTGCAAAAATTGGTGAAAGGAGAGGGGGAAAAAGGTTGGCAATACCGCTGGCGGGTTTTGTCCCATGCTTTGGATGATGCCCGGCAGGTGACCAACGGCAGTTTTCTTAACCACTTGGCGATGCACCCCAATAGCGCCCTGGCTTTGAGGGAAGTCATAGCCAAACTTTCAGCCAGCCCTCTTCCCGAAACTCGGGAAGTTGCGGAGCAGATCAGGAAGCTAGTTGTCCCCGCCCTTCCCACTCTGATGCGGCACACCGAAGCCCCAGATTATCTCCAAGGATTGCGAGGGAAAAGTGACAAGATCTCCCACGGCCTGGGCTTCGAAAGTCCTGTTTCGAGACGGGGAGAGATCAGCCGCTCTCGTGTCCTGGGAGTTACGGTCAGCCCGGAAGCGGAGAGGATATTCTTGGCCGCATTCCTGGGAAAAGAAGCAGTGGCTAGCTTCGAGTCAATTCTCGATAGACTGGGCCAGGCGAGCCCGCAAGAGATCGAAGATTTGGTGGATAGAGTTTTTGGGGGGATAGGGTTGCATGATAAGCCTCCGGAAGAACTGGAAATGGTGCAGTTGCTGGCCCACTTTGAGATGTCAGTGGGGGCGATGTTTGAAGCCATCCGCCATCGCTTGGCAACCCATATCGTTGGCCGCTTAACCCCAGAGTACGGTTTCACCATCCCCAGCATATACCCGGAGTTGGGTTTGGAGGAGCAGTACCTAGAGGCGATAAGCCTTAACGAGCAGGGCTATGATCTTATATGCAGCCTAGGGGGTCATTATGAGAGCGTTTTCGCTCCCTACTTTGTGGCCCGCGCCCACCTGGTACCAGTTACCATGCGCATCAGTGGCTTGGACGTTTTCCATATGATTAAGCTCCGGGCTTCGGAGGGGGCACATCCCGATATAAAGCAACCGATGCGGGAGTTGGAGGAAGCACTTCGCCGGAGTGGGGGGCCGATTTTCAGGCACTTGATGCGCAAGAACGGGGACGCTTGAAAATGGCCAATATTTTGTGGATTGGAAAAATCGTCCTTTCCAGGGCCAGAGCATGGTAAGGAACCTCCCCGAGCATATTTTGCTGACCCGTTTGGTGGTGCCTTCCCGGCACCGTAACCTCCTGCG
>JACPPX010000037.1 GCA_016190785.1 Chloroflexota bacterium | reverse complement strand
TATTCAAACAGCCTGCACTCCCCGCGCCGAGCCGATTTCTCCCACTGTCCAGGGCCCGGAGATAAGGGCCAGCGACTCCGGGGGGCAGATGACCTACACCCCCAGCCACCTGACCTTCACCGTGGGGCAACGGGTCAAGATCACATTCATCAACGAAGGGACGGTCCCCCACGAGATCCGCTTCCTGACGCTCACCGCGGAAAATGTGGAATTGAATTGGTTTGGAGCAGGAAGAGTTTCCCAGGAAATAATAGATGAATTCAACGGACTGGCTGCCCAGGGGCAGGTGGTAGCGTATGCCACCCCGGGACACAGTATGGAGGTGGAGTTCACTCCCACCTCCGCCGGGACATTTGACTATCGCTGCCTCATCCCTGGCCATGTGGAGATGGGGAGCGGAGAGCTGATAGTCCGCTAACAGCCAGAGAGGGCTATCCATCTTTTTTTAGCCATCTTGTGGAGAAATCCAGCCCAAAATATCCGCGAGAATGCAGGCAAATCGAACCATCTGTAGTAAGAGAGAATTAAGAAGAGCAAACGGGGCTCCCAATACTGCCCCAGAAAGGAGGTGAAAACTGATGCGTAATTTCCTGCTTGTAGCTAGCCTAGCCCTTCTGGCGCTGCTAGTAGCCGCCTGTGCACCTTCTCCGACCCCAACTGGCATTCCCACCCCAGAGGAGACACCTCAAGTGGAGGCCAGCCCAACCACCGAATCGGGGCCCATCATCACCGAGCCGGTCATTAGTGAAGAGGAAGGCCAGACGGTAGTGGAGTACACACTGGAGATTGTTGCCAGGGACATTGACTACGGCAGCGGCGCGGTATGGCACGCCTGGACCTTCAACGGCACTGTGCCGGCCCCCACCCTGCGGGTAAAGGCGGGGGAGATACTTCGGGTGCGGGTGATCAACCATCTTGACCTCATCCACAGTTTCCACACCCATCTCACCAACTATGCCTTTGAGATGGACGGGAGCCAGGCCAATGTCATCACCGGACAAGGCGCTGGGGCGATGATTCCCCCCGGTGGGGAGTATGTTTATGAGTTCCAGCCCACCACGCCGGGCATCTATTACTACCACTGCCACTCCGCCGACGGCGGGTTCCACATCAACCAGCACATCCTGCAGGGCCTGTATGGAGCCATCATTGTCGAGGACCCGGACGAGCCCCCCATGCGGGAGGAAGTGGTGTTTATGGCCGAAATGGGCCACAACACGGAAGGTAATGTCCCCGCCTTCATCATGAACGGCTTGGGCCTCCCCGGTGGCGAGGCGACTTTGGAACGGATATTTGGAGAGAGCGGTTTCGAGGGGGTCGCCGAGCAATTGGGGGTGACCGTTCCCTTCTTCCAACTCAAGGTAAATGAGCCGATCAAGCTGCATGTGATTAATATCGGGAACCTAGAGCATAGCATGCACATCCACTCCGCCACCCATGTATCCCTAGGAGTCTTGGGAGGAAGGCCCTGGCCCGCTAATTTGCTGCCTTTGGTCTCAGGGGCTGCGGATACCCTCCTGGTCAATTTCAGCCAACCTGGGCTGTGGCTCTTCCATTGCCACGTGGTCTCTCATGCCGATGCGGGGATGATCGGGGTATTCATCGTGGAGGAATAGGATTCCCTCGGAAAGGAGGTAAATCGAACCATCTGTAGTAAGAGAGGATTAGCAAGAAGAACCTGGGCTACCCGAGACTGCCCTGGAAAGGTGGTGAAAACTGATGCGTAATTTCTTGCTTTTGGCTAGCCTAGCCCTTCTGGCGGTGCTAGTTGCGGCCTGCGCCCCAGCAACCTCTGCGCCCAAGACCCAAAGCTTTGAACTCTTCATGGGCGAGCAGATCACCATTGCTGAGTCGGAGACGGGAGAAGATGAGGAAGTCGGTGAATTCCACCGCTGGGAGCCGCCGGTTCTGGTGGTCAACAAAGGAGACACTATAGTCATCCATGTAACCAACCCGCGCAAAAACGTCCATGGCTTCGCTATCCCAGATTACGGGGTGAACACTGGACCGCTTGAGCCTCGCGGGGGTGAGGAGACCGTGCAGTTTGTGGCCGATCGCGCCGGGGTCTTCAAGTTCGCTTGCAACCAGCCCTGGGACGGGGAAGCCGGAATCTGCAACATCGACCACGATTTCATGGTTGGCTACCTGTTGGTCTTGGACCGCTAGCCAGACAAAATGGGGAGAGGGAGCACTTATTTCTTCCCCCCCCCAGGTCTTATTGGCTCTTTATCTTTTTTGGCCTATGATTCACTAAATATCTAATAGGAAGGAGATTAATCTGATGAAAGTTCAACCTGCTTTTCTTATGGTCGCCAGCCTCGTCCTCTTGGCCACGCTCGTTGCGGCCTGCGGCCCGGCAGCCGGGCCCACGGCTACCTCAACCCCAGCCAACAATTCGGAGGAGGCTCCGCCGTTGGCTGTGGCCAATGTGGCCCGGGACCCCAGCGATGTCCCTCCTCCCATCACCCGCACCGAGCCAACTACGGTGGAGGTGACCCTCACCATAAGG
>JACPPX010000034.1 GCA_016190785.1 Chloroflexota bacterium | reverse complement strand
TCCGGGGGTGGGCAGCCGGTTTCGATGGAGAATATACAGCGGACGAAGGAAATCCTGGTAGAGCACAATATTCCGCTTTTCTTGGATGCCTGCCGATACGCGGAGAACGCTTATTTCATCAAACTCCGCGAGCGAGGCTATGGAGAGAAGTCAGTGCTCGAAATTGCCCGCGAGATTTTCTCCTATGCTGATGGCTGTTATTTCAGTGCCAAAAAGGATGCCTTGGTGAATATCGGCGGATTTTTGGCGATGCGCGATGAGAGTTTGTTCGAGCGGGCTAAGGCGGAACTCATCCTGCGGGAGGGGTTTCCCACTTATGGAGGATTGGCCGGGCGGGACCTGGAGGCCATCGCCATCGGCTTGAGGGAGGGGCTAGACGAAAGATACCTGAAGTACCGGCTGGGCCAGACTCGCTATTTGGCGGAGAGGCTGATCGAGGCTGGTATTCCCGTGTTTCAACCTCCGGGAGGGCATGCGGTATATCTTGATGCCGGAAAGTTCTTGCCCCATATCCCGCAAGGCCAGTTTCCAGGACAAGCCCTGACGGTGAGTCTGTATCTCGAAGGCGGGATCCGGGGGGTGGAAATCGGGAGTGTGATGTTTGCGCGGCGAGAAGAAAAAACGGGGGAGACGGTTTACCCCAAATTGGAGTTAGTTCGGCTGGCTCTGCCGCGTAGGGTTTACACTCAAAGCCATCTCGACTATGTGGTGCAGGTCCTGGCAGAGTTGCATGCCAAGCGGGATAAGGTGCGGGGGGTGCGCATCATTAAAAAATCGCCGCAGCTAGGGCATTTCACTGCCTGGTTTGAGATGGTGTGATGGCTTGGATTTTGGCAGCCATTGCCTTTCTCGCCGGATTGGTGGGTATCGAGTTGGTGGTTTATTTGTGGGTGTGGACTTTGCGGCGGAGGTGGGAGAAACGGCAAGATAAATTTTGAGATCTCCCTCGAGGAGGGGAGAACCAAAAAAACAGGGCGGGCACTGGTCCCGCCCCTACTTTTTTCCAGGGAAAAAAGTAGGTCGGGTATGGAAACCCGACCTACCCAAATACTCGAACTCTACAGTAGAGACCTCTTCTTCAATGTAGTCGCATCCTATTCAAATTCCACGGTGGGGACTTCTTCAGCGCCGGGGGCGGCTTGGAAATAGACATGGGACTCGAAGCCGAAGATGCCGGCTAGGATATTGCCGGGGAAGAGGCTGATCGCCCGGTTGTACTCCTGGACGCGGTCGTTGTAGAGAATGCGGGAGGCGGCCACATTCTGCTCGATTTGTTGAAGTTGTTGCTGGAGGTCCAGGAATGATTGGAAGGCGCGGAGTTCGGGGTTATCCTCGGCCAGGAGCAATAACCGGCTGAGGGCCGCTTCGAACTCATTGGCGGCGGCGGCCTGCTCATCGGTAGGGGCCTCGCTTTGGATGGCTCCGGCCAGTCGCTCCCGGGCATCGGCCAAGCGGTCGAAAATCTCCTGTTCGTGCACTCCGGCTTGCTGCACGGTAGCCACCAGGTTGGGGACCAGATCCATTCGCCGCTGTAACTCCACTTGGATATTAGCCCAAGCCTCATCCACTTGGGTGTCCAGGGTAACTACCTGGTTGTAGAAGGACCAGGGATAGACGACGGCGGCGCAAAGAAGTAAGGCGAGGATCACTAGGATGCCTATTAAGACAGTCGCACCTATGCCATTCATGATTGCTCCTTTACTCTAATTGCTTGCTCACCGCCACCGGTTCTTTATGATTGCGGCGGACATGGCGCCAGATAAACCAGGCAAAGAGAATGAAGAGAACGATGAGGATGGGGATGTCGAAGGGGCGCATCACTGCCCGCACTTCTTCCCAGTTCTCGCCGAGGTAATATCCGGCAACCGCCAAGGCCCAGGACCAGAGAAAGGAGCCGGCAAAGGTCAGAATCGTGAACTTGGTGAGGTTCATGCGAGCGATGCCTGCTGGTAGGGAGATGAAGGTGCGGACCACAGGGAGGAGACGGGAGAAGAAAGCGGTGGCCTCGCCATACTTCTGAAACCAGGCATCACCCATTGCGATGTCGTGGGAGGAGATCAAGAAATATTTGCCATATTTCTGAAGAAATGGTCGGCCGCCCCAGGCGCCGAGGGCATAGTTGAGGAGGGAGCCGAGGGTATTGCCCACGGCCCCGAAGAATCCGGCCCAGAGGGTATAGGTTACAGGGAGCCCGGCGGCCTGGACCAGCATCCAGCCGGCGAGGGGCATAGTGACTTCGCTGGGGAGGGGAATGTTGGCGCTTTCGATGGCCATGGCGAATACTACCCCGGCCCAGCCGAGGCTCTGCATCAGGCTCTGCAAGAAGGCGATGATCTGGGCTTCGATGGCTTCCATAAGTTGTCCCGCTCTCGGAAAGTGACAGGATTATAACATCGGGGTCGGAGGGTCGCCAAGAGAGTCAGGTGGCGACACCTAACTCCCCTCTGATAAACGGAGGGTCGCTAAGCCGGATTGCAAGGTTAACTAGAGATCCTGAGTCCCGACCTTGGTCGGGACTCAGGATGACAGATCTGCAGGAGGCCACAAGGGCCTCCCCTACAACCCGAACTATGAGTAGTCAATTCGTCGGGCTGAAGCCCGACGCTACAAAAACTGGAAAATCAGGGCTGAGCCGACCTAGTGAGATCCTTCGCGCCTTCGGCGCTCAGGATGACAACCTCGATAGTTGGAATTCAGGATGACAAAGTGCGAAGGTGGCGGGCGGCGGCGACTTCTTGGGCGCGGCGGTCGTAGCCTTCGGAGTCCGGGCCGCTATAAGAATTTGTGAACCAAGTCACGGTTTGCTCCAGCCACTGCGGAAAGGGGGTGGGCTGGTAACCCAAGTCCCTTTTGGCCTGGGCGATATCGAGGATCAATCTATCACCAGCAAAAGGAGGGTTGTAGTCTGCTAGGCCGGGCAGTTTTTGAATCTGCTCGTGGGGTGCGGTGACCAGCCTCGGCTCTTTGCCTAAGATCTCGGCAATGCTCCATATATATTCTTCCAGGGTATGGATCTCTTCCCCCGCCAGGTTATAGGCGTGGTAGAAAGCGACGGGATTGGCAGTGGCATTGATGAAAGCCTGGGCCACGTCATCGGCAAAGGCGTGGCGGAGGATAGTGCTGGGATAGGTCTGGGGGACGAGCATCTCCTGGCCATCGGCCACCCGCTGGATCCAGAACCAGCTCCGTTCTGAAGGATCATCGGGTCCTTGGACCACGGTGGGACGGAGTACGGTGAAAGGGAAAGGGCGCTCGGCTTCAGGGATGGACCACAGGGCTTTCTCGGCCTGCCTCTTGCCCCAGGCATAGGCACTTGTCCCTTTATGATCCAAGTCGGCCTCCGGCTCGTAAAAAGGGTGCCAGTTCCGCCAATCACGGTGCTGATGATAAACCGCGCCGCTGGAGCAGAGGAGATAGTGACCAATGTTCTGGGCAAAGGTGGAGATGGCTGATTGCACATCTTCAGCAGTGTAGGCAATGTTGTCGATCACTACGTCAAAGTGCAGGCTAGAGAGTTTGCCTCGAAATCCATTACGATCTTCGCGGTCCCCCAAAATGGGCTCGACCTCAGACCAGAATGCGGGGCGATTATTACCTCTGGTAAAAATGCTCACCTCGTGGCCGGCTTGCAAAAGCTGGTGCGCAATTCGCTTTCCGAAGAAGCGGGTGCCCCCGATCACCAGAACACGCATTGTTTAGTCTCCTTTGTGACGATTTGCAGACTGGGGACATTTCCAGATAGCGGATGCCCAACCTGTCGAGCTATTCCGGAGAGATGATGCGGAAAACCCGGCCGGTGTTGCCGGTAGGTCCCAGCGGCGCGGTGGTCAAGACATAGAGTTCCCCGAAATTATCCTGGCCGAAACTCAGGATATGGAGACCTTCTAGATTCCAAGGGGAACCCTCTGCGATTTGCAGTTCCTGGAAAGACCACATCCCCTCTGCAGAGGGGGGAGGTGCGGCGACGAAAATCTTGCCCTGTTCTAGCCCCCAGTCCCCGAAGATGTAGAGGCCGTACAGGGAGGGCAGGGCATTGCCCCGATAGACATAGCCGCCGATGATTGCTTGTCCTTGCCGGTGATTGTATTCGATAATGGGATCGATCAATGGCTCACCGGAGGCCCCTACATTCGGGCAGGAAGGTAGGGGTTCACTTATATTTTGCTCATTGAAGCAGGAGGTTCCTTCTTTAATATCCCAGCCATAGTTTCCGCCGTTGGTCACTATGTTGACCTCCTCGAAAATCCGCTGTCCGACATCAGCGACGAAGAGTCGGTCAGTAGTGGGGTCGAAGGAGAAACGCCAGGGGTTGCGGAGACCATAGGCAAAGATTTCATCGGCTCCTTCTCGGCCGACAAAAGGATTATCGGGAGGGATAGCATAGGGATTCCCTTGGTCGACGTCAATGCGCAGGACTTTGCCTAAGAGATTTTCAGGATTTTGGGCATCATCGCCGGGATCTCCCCGCCCGCCTCCGTCACCGTCGCCGATATAGAGGTAGCCATCGGGCCCGAAGGCCAGCTGGCCAGCATTATGGGTATCCCGTTGGTGATCGATTTCCAGAATTATCCTTTGGCTCTGAGGGTCGGCAAGGTTGGGATTATCTGCCGAGACCAGTAACTCGGAGACAATATTGGTGTGATCCCAATCAGGGGGACCAGCTGCTCGCAAAGGTGCGGAGTAATAGATGAAGAAGCGTCCGTTCTGGGCAAACTGGGGATGAAAGGCCAGGCCGAGGAGGCCGCGCTCATCGTATGCGGCTTGCAAAGGAACCAAGAGATGACCGATGTCCAAGAAAGGCTCGGATAAAAGCACACCCTCGGGATGAAGGACCCAGATCACCCCGATCTGGTCGACGATGAAAAGTCGGCTGCTGCCATCGAGGGGCTCGACCAAGGCTACGGGTGCGGTAAACCCTTCGGCGACGAGTTCCAACCCAATGCGGATGGAGTCCAGCGGGATGGGTGTTGCTAACGAGATCGGGGTCGGGGAGGGGAGCGGAGAGGCGGTGGTCAAAGGC
>JACPPX010000011.1 GCA_016190785.1 Chloroflexota bacterium | reverse complement strand
TTTATCCAGGAGGAGGACAGAGAGGCCGCGGGCGGCACACTCCCGAGCGGCGGTGCTCCCCGCAGGTCCAGCACCGATTATGATTACATCATAAGTCATGCTGGAGAGACTTCGATTAGTATATCCTGCCCTTCGACCTTAACAGTGTAGGAAGCGACACCTTTCTGGGCCGGTGCCCCCAGTACCTGGCCGCTACGGACATCGAATTTGGAGCCGTGCCAGGGGCAAGTGACAGTGGTCCCCTCTAGAGTGCCCTCCGAGAGGGGGCCTCCGGCATGAGTGCAGACATCATCGATGGCAAAGAATTGGCCATTGACATTGAACAGGGCGATGTCCTTGCCCTCGACTTGCACCAGTTTACCCTGGCCGGGCTTGAGATCTTGGATAGTGGCTACTTTGACCGACTCCGGCATGGGGTGCCTCGTGATGCTAAGTGTGCGGTTTAAAGCGCGATGAGGCTATGCTGATGCCCCATCGCTTTGTCGCTCATCATATAGTTTAGGTTTCAGTTAAGCCACTGAGGAGGATTAGTAACTCAATTTTTACCCCGTGGCTTGCTTGTGCTTCAGATACCAAACACCGGCTGCCAAGCCTGAGAAGGCGAGGGCTATGGCGAGCCAGATCGTTGGTTCTATGGGGAAAGGGAGTTGAAGGGGGGATGGAGAAGTTGAGGATGGGGCGGAGGAGTTGGCAATGATCTGTTGCATTGCCACTTCCCATTCCTCCCGGGCATAGAACCAATCACCCACATCCCTTCCGTCGACCAGGATCATTCCTTCCGCGTAGAGGATATATCCCCGCCCGCCGGATGGATTCGGGAAGTAGCGGTAGTGAATAAATTCAACGATTTCCCCGCCGCCTTTCTCGCTGGAAAGATAGATCGTGATTTCATATACTGGACTGGTTACCCCTGGCCGGGGCACGGCGTCTGATACAACGAAATAATTTGAGAGAACTTCGACCAAGGCCGGGTCGGTGATCTCGATCTCCCCAGGGAGGCCGGGGCCGGTGATGACCATCTTGGCTGGCCAGCCTTTAGCCAGGGCCGGGAGGGTGGTCAAAATGAGGAGTATAAAGATGCTAAGGAGGATTCGTCTCGCCATTTTTACCTCCCAGTATAGCAATAGGACTAAACTACTCTTATTTTAACGAGAATTGGTACTTGTGTCAATAATCGCTTTCTCTCAGCCTTCTTCCTCTGCGTAAGGCGCAAGCAGCTCATTGGCGGCATCGATCACCCGGCGAATCTCTTGCACCGAAGATTGAGCTGGGTCAAAGATGACCAGCACTTCTTTTGTTTTCCAGTCGGCGGCCACACTGCGGACCCCACCCAGGGATCTCACCTTCCTTTCCATATAAGTATCGCAACCCTGGCAGAACATGGCCGGGGCTCTATGAACTAATTGTTCTTGCATTTTTACCCTTGTCTCTCCTTTTACTCTATCGAATCCCGGTATCATAGTAGATTATCATCTCTATATATTTTCCCGGCTCTACGACCACCACCTGTGGTTTGCCGAAGGGGAAGGGTTCTCCACCGGGGAGGGGATCGAGTAGGTATGTTCCGGGAGGAAGGGCTACCCGGAAAAAGCCATTGGTATCGGAGGTGAATCTGGTTATTTCGCGAGAGCCATCCTCGGTTTTGACCACAATCGTGGCTTGGTATGGCTTATCCGCACATTCTTCTTCCTGTCCCTCCATAACCACTGGGCATTGCGGGCCGAGAAGCACTTGTCCGAAGATGCCACTGTCCGGCTCTACGGCAGGAGTGCAGGCCTCCAGTCCAAGCAATGCGATAAGCAAGAACCATCTCTTGCCCATCAATCCTCCAATCTTAGTTGTTTGGAAATAGAATGGCGATGGCGGGCAAATAGGCGATAAAGAGGGTCGGCGAGAAGGGTTATCCCTGGGAGGGAGAGAACCCGGCCCAAAACTGCCCATAATCCAGACATATGTTTCATCACTTCAAAAACCGCTCTCGATTCCCGGAAAATACGGCCATCCTCGGCGACAAAATAAAAAGCCTCGCCGGTCATTTCCCGGGTCAGGTGTGGGGATATGCTCTCCAGCTCGGCGGACTGGGAAGGGATGAACTCCAGTTTCCTGCGGGTATCGTATTTTGCGGCCATCTCTTTTAACGCCCGGCAGGCCCCACACTCCCCATCGAAAATCACTTGTCCTTTGTTTTGCTTAAACTCTGGCATAGCAAACTGGGTCGGGTATTGACTTAGATTACCTGATTATGAGCCCTATTTCGGCTGGCCGTGCTCATCCTCTTTACCCCATAGACGGGGCAGGTCCTCGATTTGTTTCCAACCGTCTCCAGGTTGGACGGGGAAGACACTTAGGTTGGCAAAATAGTGGTCCAGGACCGCAGCCCGTTCCTGGGCCAGGGGTGGGCGGCAATAGTCTTCTTCCTCCCAGACGGCAATGTCTTGGCCCTCTTGCCTGGCATTTCTGAGGCTGTAGTCCAAAGCGCGGCCAAAGGGGCGCATTTTGGAAATTTCGCCAGAGCCCAGGCGGGAACGCAACTCGGATAGTTTTTCCCACTGAGGACGAGCCCGCACTAAATATTGAGCCATTTTTACTCCTAGACCGATCGCACCGCGGTGATAAGTCGGTTGCTGAAATCACTGTACCAGAAACGCTGGCCATCCCAGCATAAACCAGTGGGATTGCCGGGCACTCGATATTTCTTCCGTTCCGTGCCGCTAACCAAATCTAATTCCACCAATAGGGACTGCTCATATTCTGTGTACCAGAGTGAATCCCCCACCACTTCCAATCCTGCCACTCGGGGCTGAGCGGGATACTCTTCCCTAAGCCTTTGATTAAGAAGGGAGTGCTCGGTAATTAGGGCCAGGTGTTCAAAAGCAACCCAATATTTGCTGCGGGCGACAGTCAGGCCACAGGCCTGTTCGCTATTGGGGCCCAGAGGGATCTCGACCAGGACTTGGCCCTTCTCTGGGTTGAGAACCACTATTCGTTTAGGATGGCCGGCGATTTGCCAGAGGTTTTTGCCATCGTAGGCCAAGTCGGTGCGCACTTCCGGGCAGGGGATCTTGGCCAAAACCTTCCCACTTGCCGAATCTATCCTGTAGAGCAAGTCAGAATCTGCATCCGAGTGCCAGAGGTACTTGCCGTCCCAGGCTAGGCCACAGAGGTGGGTTCCCGGGGCGCGGAAGCTTCTTTCTACGGCAAGTTGGGGGATCACTGGGCTCCTCGCCATCTTGCCTCCAGTTGGGTGGAGGAAAATTCAGGATGGGTATCGAGTAGGGTGTGCACAGCCTCCTCCAATGCGGCGATTAGATCTGGGCCAAAACGAAAGCGAGCAGGATCGGCCCAATGGCTCTTGCTCAGTTGGTGCATCCAGACCGCGGGGTAAGGTGGAGTCTCGTGCCATTCCTGGCCAGAGGTATAGAAGAGGTAGATATCCCAGGCTATTTTCCCATTCCCACCCAGGACCTGGGCTACTGCCTTTCCAGCCCGGCGATGGGGATCATAGAAGTGTGCAGCCCGAGGGTCTGGGATGATTTGGGACGCGATCTCGGCCGCGCTCTTGCTATCTTTGGGGAGCATGTTGATCCAGACAATGCTCAGGCTGATCCCAGCCTGGGGACAGGCGCTAACTATGCTCATGTTAATTGCTTGGGCACCGTCGAGACACTCGGTGCAGGTGGGAGAGAGCAGGGCCAGGAAACGAGGCTTATCCTGATGGCGGTTAAAATGTTCACGGAGGGAATCCAGAGAATCGGCCAGGGAGATAAGAGTCGTAATCCCGCCCGCCTGCTTTAAATCGTTCACTGTCCCGGACCCGGGGCTGGGGCTTTGATGATGGTCACCGCATTGGTGAGGAGGAGGGAGTTGGGGATCAGGATGCGGCGTTCTTCCCCTTGGGGGGTGGTGTATTGCAGAGTGGTGTTGCGCAGGTTGATCCTCTGCACCGTACCCTGCACCCCGGAGATAATGATCAAGTCATTGACCCGGAAGGGCCGGTCGATAAGAAGCAGGATCCCGGCCAGGATATTGACCACTACTTCCCGTAGGGCAATACCCAAGGTCAGGGTGGTAAGACCCAGCCCGGCCACCAAGGCGTTGAGGTCAATTCCCAGGATAGCCAGGACTACAATCCCGGCAACCACCAGGAGACCAATTTTGATAGCAGTACCGATGAGTTTGAGAGCTGCCTGATTGAGCCGGGTTTTGGTCAATCGGTTTATTACTAATTTTTCGATAAGGATGCTGGCCAGCCAGAAGACGATGAAGACCAGCAGGCTGATGATCAGCCGCGGGGCAAATTCCGCCAATTGCTCTTGAAAGGTTGGCAATTTATATTCCTCCCTCTATGCCATATCTTGCGGTGTCTTGGCTAATTCTCTCGCGGGGGTTTGGGAGTGTATAAACTGCAGGGCCTCTTGGATATGG
>JACPPX010000032.1 GCA_016190785.1 Chloroflexota bacterium | reverse complement strand
TCATTGGCCTCTTTGGTCTGCTCATCCACTTCCCCCAGTTCCTTCTGGATGGCGCGGAGTTGTTGGCGGAGGAAATACTCCCGTTGCGCCTTGTCGATCTCCGTCTGTGCCTCGCTCTGGATCTTCTTCCCCAGTTCCAGGACTTCCAGTTCGCGACTGAGAACCGAGTTGAGTTTGCGCAGCTTCTCCCCCACATTATCGATTTCCAGGATCTCCTGAGCTTCTTTAGTCTCCAGCCGGATGCCGCTGGCTACAAGATATAGCAGTTGGCGAGGATCATCAGTATTGGCCACGGCCAGGGCCAGTTCGTCGGGGAGGGAGGAGACGAGGTGCACCATACGGCCAAATAGTTCCACCGTGTTCCGGGCCAGGGCTTCCAGTTCCAGCGACTCTTGCACCTCATCCGGGGCCACCTCCACCCGCGCCTTGAGGAAGGGTTCAGTTTGGGTGAACTCCAAAATCTTGATCCGCTCCAGCCCGGTGACCAACATCAGCGCCCCACCGGTAGGGGTTTTGATCAGCCTTTGGATGAGAGCCGCAGTCCCCACCCGGTAAACATCCTCGGGTGCCGCTGCTCCCTCCTTCTCCACCTTCATCGCCACCAGCCCCACCATGCGGTTCCCCAGGCTGGCCTGATCCACCAGTCGGATAGATTCCGGCCGCTCCACGGTCAAAGGGATGCCGGTGAGGGGGAAAGCCACCGTTCTCCGCAGAGGGAGGATGGGGAGTTCCTGGGGGATGGCTAATCCTTCTAACCTTTCTTGTGACCGTCCACTCTCTATCGCCATATCAACCCTCTTGTTCTATAACCGTCATAGGTACTTTCTCCGCCTCCGGCTTTTTGGGGAGGAGGACCACCAGAAATCCCTTCTCATAGCTGGCCTGGATCTCCTCCTCCTTGACCGACCAGGGGATGAAAACATCGCTGCGGAACTCGCCGTATCTGATTTCCATCTGCTGGTAAGCCAGTTTATCCGCCGGATCGCGGCGATAACCCATCACCGAAAGCACATGGTTGAGGAAAGTGACATTCCAGTCGTTTTCTTCCACCCCTGCCACCTCCACCCGCACCACAGCATAGTTATCCGTCTCATAGACATCGGTGGGAGGGCGGAAACCGCGGTGGCTCTGGATCTCCTGCCACTGCTCGGGGGGGATCAACTTGCGCATCATACGCTGCATCTCAAAATGCAGCCGGGCCAGTTCCTCCTCGAACCACTTCTCATGCTCCCGCATGGCACATCCCTCGCTTATTTCGCGACTTGGCCACTTTCTATTATAAGGGATTTCGAACTGATAAGGGAATAACCCTAACTCAAGTCTCCGGTATGTCTCATTAGAAATGCGACAATCCGCTGTTGATCAAAATGCCCCCTCTCCCCCGACACAGTCGGGGAGAGGGTGGGGGTGAGGGGTTCTGTCATCCTGAGCACCGAAGGTGCGAAGGATCTCGCTAGGTCGGCCATGCCCTGATCTGCCAGGAGGGCCACCTCTCTCCAATTAGATTTTGTAGGGGAGGTCCCGATTAAGTGCATCGGGATGGCGGCCTCCCGAAACATGAGACACAAGCCCTTTTCCCCGATCCTGTGGGGAACAGAGTGGGAACAAGCGGGCGGGCACAGGTCCCGCCCCACACCCGCAATTGTCGCATTTGACACGAGAGATACCGGTCTCTAGCCAAAGCACCGACTTTTACATCAAACCCAAACGCCCGGCGACCCCTATCGCCAAGTCATAGATGGGTTGCAGGAGAGTATCGAGCCGGAAGGAAGTTCTGGCCGCAACTAGGCCCAGGACCGCCCCTCCCAGTATATCTAGGGGAAAGTGGACCCCGGCATAGACCCGGGCCAGGGAGAAGAGGCTGGCCAGGATGGCCATGGCCCACCCTAAAAAGCGGTTCTGAGGCCAGATGGCGCCGGCAAAGGCGAACCCTACCGCCGCGGAATTTGAAGGAAAAGAAGAATCAGAGGGGCGATAGAACAGAAGGTTGACTTCATTATCAAAAAAAGGACGGGGACGGAAGTAAACTAGGTTAAAAATTTTGACAAAGAGATTGGCAATGAGGATGGCAACGATGGCCCGTAATACTGCCTGGCGGTTGGCACCGGCCCCGGGATGGGGCTCGAACCACAGGGCAACCAGCAAAAGAGTGAGAGTGGTGGGGACAAAATAGTCATTCACCACCAGCCGGGCCAGGGTATCCAGAGGAGGAGTATTTCCGGCAAAGGAGTTGATAATCAGAAATAATTGATGGTCAAGATCCAAGGGGAGGATCCTCCCCAGGACTATTCTTTGCACCGAGAAGCCGGGCCAGTACCGTCGAGGTTGCCAGAGCGGCGACTAATGCTAAGCCGAAGAAAAAGGCGAATTCGCTGGAGGCCGGCCCCGGCGAGAAAATCTCTTCTCCCCGCGTCCCGAAAAACCAGAGGTAGCCGAGAGCGATAAGCACCGCCCCCACGGTGTAACCCCAGATCGGCCGCAGGCCACCGCAGGGGGAGAGCTGGGGGCGGCGGTGGCTGGCGGCGATTATCTGCAGCAGCCCCAGGTTGCCCAGATAAGCAAAGTAGAAGAAGGTGATGCCGATACTGATCTGCTCCGGGAATTCCACGGCCCGAGCATTCTATTTGTTCCTGGCTGGGAGTGCAATCCCAAATTAAGACCGCTGCTGGTGAGCAGCGGTCGGGATTTTACTCCAGATAGTCGCGGAGTTTGCGGCTCCGCGAAGGGTGGCGGAGTTTGCGCAGGGCCTTAGCCTCTATTTGCCGGATCCGTTCCCGGGTGACCCCAAATTTTTGCCCTACTTCTTCCAGAGTGTGGCTGTAGCCATCTTGCAGGCCAAAGCGCATTTGCAAGACTCTTCCCTCGCGGGGACTGAGGGAAGTGAGTATTTGCTGCATCTCCTCGCGGAGAAGCCTTTGCGAGGCAACATCGGGGGGAGCCGGGGTCTTGTGGTCCTCGATGAAATCTCCCAGGTGGCTGTCCTTCTCCTCCCCCACCGGCATCTCCAGGGAGAGGGGGCGCTGCGCCACCTCGATGATCTTCTCCACTTTCTTGGAGGTGGTTCCCAGTTCCTGGGCCACCTCGTGGGCGGTGGGGTCGCGGCCCAGGTCCTGGGCTAGGTTGCGAGTGACCCGCGACATCTTGTTAATCCTCTCGAACATATGCACCGGCACCCGGATGGTACGGCCCTGGTCGGCAATGGCCCGGGTCACCGCCTGCCGGATCCACCAGGTAGCATAGGTGGAGAACTTATAGCCACGGTGGTAGTCAAACTTCTCCACCGCCCGGATGAGCCCGATGTTTCCCTCCTGGATCAGGTCCTGGAAGGAAACCCCGCGCCCCACATATTTTTTGGCGATGGAAACCACCAAGCGGAAGTTGGCCTTGATCAGTTGTTGCCGCGCCTCCAGCCCGTCCCGCACTAGCCGGCGGAGTCCGGTGCGTTTGCTGAGGGTGATATTTCGCTTACGGGAAAGGTGGGCTTGGGCTTGCAGTCCGCGTTCCATCCGCGTGGCTATGGAGACTTCTTCTTTAGAGGTAAGAAGGGGGATGCGGCTAATCTCCCGCAGGTAAAGACTGATGGTATCGTCGGCCCCGATCTCCCGCAGGTCAACCTCCTCCGTCGAAATTTGCTTGGTCGGCTTTACCTCCAGGTGAGGGGAGGACAGGGAGGAAACCTCCGAAGCCAAAACCGGAGAATTTGGTGAGGAGCCCGCTTCGCTAGAAGTCATGCCACCACCTTCCCTCTAGATAAATCGGATATACGGCTTTATTGCGGAAACGATACAGAATTCTGGGGAGGGCAGCAGAAATCCTAGGCCGAGCCCATGAGGGAAACTGGTACCGATAACGGTATTGGGGTGTTGAACGCCACTGAGCCGCTTGCGCAATCGCCCCCCAGTTTTACTAGTGGCTTATTATAACATAATACTTTAAAAAAATCAACAGGCAAAGTGTTTACATAACCGTAAATTTGTGCTCGAACAGGCACTTTTTGGCCGATAATTATTGGCCGGAATAGGGATTTCTGTCATCCTGAGTCCCGACAAAGTCGGGACGAAGGATCTAGACACCGCTCGCCACCCTCTACCATTCAAAGTTGGCGAGCCGCCGCGCTGCTCATCCCGCCCACTGGAAATTGGAAACTGGCAATTCCTATTACTCAAGCCGAACTTGTCATTCCGAGCGCCGCTGGCGCGAGGAATCTCTAGCTAGCCGTGCTCTCAACCGCAAGGGTGCTCCATCCCATCGCCGCAACATCTTCTCCCCCATTCTCCCTCTTCGCGCTCCGTCGCCAAAGCTATGGAGCGTCGGCGACCCGACAGAGTCCCGACAACGTCGGGACGAAGGAGGGTAGGTGAGAAGGTGAGGCATGCCTTCGCCGAAGCCTTTGGCGAAGGCGAGGATGAGGGGTCTTGTCATTCTGAGCGGAGCGAAGAATCTCACTAGGTCGGCAATCGCCCGATTTGTCTGGGCGACGGTGAGCTTTCCTTCCTTATTTCCTCTTCTCCGCCACTGGAAACTGGCAATTGGAAACTTCTTTTCCGTTCCCCTCTCCCCCCCGAGGGAGAGGGATAGGGTGAGGGGGAGAATTGTAG
>JACPPX010000031.1 GCA_016190785.1 Chloroflexota bacterium | reverse complement strand
GGCAAGGACATCGCCCTGTTCAATGTCAATGGCCAATTCTTTGCCATCGATGATGTCTGTGCTCACGCCGGTGGCCCCCTCTCGGAGGGCACCCTGGAGGGAACCACTGTCACTTGCCCTTGGCACGGCTCCCAGTACGATGTGCGCAGTGGCCAAGTATTGGAAGGCCCAGCCCTCCGGGGTGTGGCTTCTTACAAGATGAAGGTCGAGGGCCGAGATATTTTTATTGAGGTAGACTGACCCTCCAATCCCCACCGCAGTAAGGGGGGCGCAATGACTTATGATGTAATCATAATCGGTGCTGGACCTGCGGGGAGCACCGCCGCTCGGGAGTGTGCCGCCCGCGGCCTCTCTGTCCTCCTCCTGGATAAAGCCGAATTTCCGCGCGACAAACCCTGTGGTGGTGGGGTAACGATTCGTGCTGCCAAACTCCTTTCATTCAACATATCCCCTGTGTCCGAAAGGGTTATTTATGGCGCCCACTTCACCTTCCGCCAGTCAAAGGGTTTCACCCGCCTCTGGTCAGAGCCGATAGCCTACCTAACCCAGCGCCGCCACCTCGATACATTACTTCTGCAAGAAGCGATGAAAGCGGGAACTGAACTACGAGAGCGAGCCGCGCCAAAAGAAATAGAGAAGCAAAATGGCCACTATATTGTCCGAGCCGGGGATCAAAGTTTCCAAGGCCATATCTTAGTGGCCGCGGATGGAGCCAATGGCCAAACCGCTCATCTAGCCGGAATAAATGTGGCTCACCAGCGCTTTATTGCTCTAGAAGGGAACATCACCCCCAAAGCACGTTTTCCTATGCAGTGGGATAAAATCCTTGGCTTCGACCTGGGAGATTATCCAGGGGGATTCGGCTGGATCTTTCCTAAAGGTGACCATCTGAATATCGGGGTGGGGGGATGGTTACATATTGGCCCTTCATTACGAGATCGTCTAGAAAATTTGGCCCGATACTACGGGTTTGACCCCGCCGCCCTGTGGGGGCTCCGTGGCCATCATTTACCGGTCCGCCGCCGCAGAAGCCCAGTATTTGCCGAGCGGCTGCTCCTGGTGGGGGATGCAGCAGGACTAATCGACCCCTTCACCGGGGAGGGAATATACGCCGCCGTTTGGAGCGGCCAAGCAGCAGCGCGGCATATAACTGCTTACCTCAAGGGGGAAACCAGCGACCTCAGCGGATACCAGCGTGAGGTAGATCAGGAAATGGTCCCGGATTTAGAGGTTGCCCGCCAGATCCACACTTTTTTTCATCTCTCCCCAGGTTTGGCCCTAACCATCCTGCGCCGTTCTACCCGGATATGGAGGGTTGCTTGTCGCATCCTGTTGGGAGAATATACTTATTCTGGATTCAAAAAGAAACTGGGACCCTGGGCTCGAGGTTTGGATCTCGCAGCGGCCGTGACCGAGCGTTTGCGGCCCGAAGAGGGATCCACATCTCGGACACTAGTTTGACTAAGGAGCCGGATAAGCCAATTCTAAAAAGGAGATAACCATGCCTCACTTACTGGTAAAGCTAACCCTGGAGGACTATGCCCGCTGGAAGCCGGTTTTCGATGAATACGCCGCACTGCGCAAAACGAATGGCTCACAAGGGGGACACCTCTTCCAGAACGCCAGCAACCCCAACGAGGTCTTTATCCTCTTTGAGTGGGATCCCGAAAAGTCCAAGGCATATTTTGGCTCAGAGGAAGTCAAAGCCGCCATGCAGCGGGCGGGAGTGACTGGCCGGGAACTCGTCTTCCTCACTGAAGTCGAGCATCTTTCCGCTTAAAAGCAGCCCCACTCTCCCTCGATCATTGTCGAGGCCATGGATGCCCCTGTTTACTCCCAGTCAGATTTATACAAATCTGCCCATATTCTGTCTATACCCGATTAATTGAGCGGTTTTGAGAATAAAAAGACAAAATTATCAAATTTATCGGTAAATTGGCCTTGACACTGCCCATCAAGGGAGGTAGAATATTAAAAAATCCTTCCGAGGGTGTGAGGAAAGACCGCACCTTCCTATTTTAGAGCTAAGGAGCGCGGATGCAGAGTTTGTATTTCAAACCAGAGACGGAGATCCTCTTCCCCCACTGGGCAATACCCAATCTTATGGACCTGCGCAACGGCAAGTGGCAGGATCTTACCGAACAAGTAGCCTCCCTCCCCGAAACCCACGAAGATAGCCTGGCCTTCGGCCTGATGATGATCCGCCTCTGCGGCTGCCTGAATTGCAACCCCGGCGGTTACAAGGCCTCCCTGGGCTGTGCCGCCTGCTCGCGGCGCACGGTGAGCATGGCCAAAAAGTCCGATACCGCCATGCTCCAGAGTTACCGCCGCGCCCAGAAAGAGGTTAGCAAATTCCTGGCCGGGGAGAAAGTGGCCATCGAAGCCTAATCAATTAAGCTCCAGCTTCAGGCCGTCCAACTTTTGGGCGGCCTTTTCTTTTTCTCCTCAAACCCCCACCCCTGGTATAATGGGTTGCCAGCAAAGAGGTGAGAATGGAGCATATCGAGATCGACGGCCAGCACTTAAGTCTAGAACAAGTGGGGAAGGTAGCCCGGGAGAAGGCAATGGTTGACCTTGCCCCAGCGGCTCAAGAAAAGATACAGGATTCCCACCGTGCCCTCCAGGCCCTCCTTGATCGCGGCGACCCGATCTATGGCATTACCACCGGCTTTGGAAATTTTGCCGACCGCCCCATCTCTCCCCAGCAGCAAAAAACGTTGCAGCGCAATCTAATTTTGAGCCATGCCACCGGCGTGGGGGAGCCTTTGTCCGAAGAAGTAGTGCGCGGGATGATTCTCATCCGCGCCAACGCCCTGGCCAAAGGGTATTCCGGGGTGCGCCCGGAAGTGGTGCAAGCCCTCCTCGACCTCCTCAACCGCGAGGTAACCCCTTATGTCCCCTCCCGCGGCTCATTAGGAGCATCGGGCGACTTGGCCCCCCTGGCCCATATGGGGCTAGTACTCATCGGCGAGGGAGAAGCCTACTTCCAAGGCGCACTTCTTTCCGGAAATGGGGCACTAACTAAAGCCGGCTTGGCGCCTCTTACCCTGGAGGCTAAAGAGGGGATCGCCATCACCAATGGCACTTCCCTCATGGCTGCATTGGGAGCACTGGAAGTTTTCGACTCACAGAATCTAGTGCAGGTCGCAGACTTAGCCGGGGCTCTCACCCTGGAGGCTTTGGCTGGTACCCCGGAGGCCTTCCACCCCTACCTCCAGGCTTTGCGACCCATCCCTGGCCAGATCGAATCTGCGGCTTTTGTCCTTCGCCTCCTGGAGGGAAGCCAGGCAGTGCGCAACAAAGATCGGAAGCGAGTACAGGATGCCTATTCTCTGCGCTGCATCCCCCAGGTCCACGGCGCGGTGCGCGAAGCCCTGGCCCATGCACAAGAAATCGTCGAGATCGAGTTGAACTCGGCCAGCGACAACCCACTTGTATTTTGGGACGGTGGAAATCCGATGGCTCTCTCTGGCGGCAATTTCCATGGCGAGCCCCTGGCCCTGGCCCTCGATTATTTGACGATTGCCATCACCGAATTGGGGAATATATCCGAAAGACGCCTAAACCGTTTGCTCGATCCCGCTCTGAACGAAGGCTTACTCCCAGCATTTCTTATAAAAGAAGGTGGTCTCAACTCTGGATTCATGCTCGCCCAGTACACAGCCGCCTCCCTCTGTGCTGAAAACAAAGTCCTCGCCCATCCGGCCAGCGTGGATAACATCCCCACCTCCGCCGGCACCGAAGACCACGCCAGCATGGGAGCCACCGCTGCTCTCAAGGCAAGAGAAGTCGTGAATAACCTGGCAACCATCATTGCCATCGAACTCATGGCTGCAGCCCAGGCTATTGACTTTCGCCGAGAAGCCGAGCCGGGGCTTATGCTGGGCAAGGGCACAGAACCAGCCTACCGTGACCTCCGAGAAATAATTCCCTTTATAGAAAAAGATACCATCCTTTATCCTTATATCGGGAAAACAAAAGAACTGGTGGCTAGTGGCCAGTTGCTGGCTCGCGTCAAGAGCACATTAGGAGGCTAGTATGGCCCGAAATATCAAAGCCCCTCATGGCAATAAGTTGTCTTGCAAAGGCTGGGGACAGGAAGCAGCGATGCGCATGCTGATGAACAACCTCGACCCCGAGGTGGCGGAGAAACCAGAGGAGCTGATTGTATACGGCGGCCGCGGAAAAGCGGCCCGCAACTGGGAAGCATTCGACGCGATCATCAAAGCCTTGCGCGAACTGGAGAACGATGAGACGCTCCTCGTCCAATCCGGCAAGCCAGTGGGCATTTTCAAGACTCACCCCGATGCCCCCCGCATCCTCCTCGCCAACTCCAACCTGGTCCCCGCCTGGGCCACCCAAGAAATCTTTGATGAGCTTGATCGCAAAGGTTTAATCATGTTCGGGCAGATGACCGCTGGCTCCTGGATTTACATCGGCACCCAGGGGATCCTCCAGGGAACTTACGAGACCCTGGGGGCCGCCGCCCAAAAGCACTTCGGGGGCAGCCTCAAAGGGCGGTTTGTCCTCACTGCCGGGCTGGGGGGGATGGGCGG
>JACPPX010000030.1 GCA_016190785.1 Chloroflexota bacterium | reverse complement strand
GTGGCGGGGAGGGTGACTGTAGGCTGGGGTGGCAGGGTAGCCCCCGGGGTTAAGACCAGGGGCAGGGGAGCGATGGTCGGCGGGGCCAAGGGGTTCTCGGCAAAGATAAAGGGACGGAGTAAGAAACTGGTGATCCCCAGACAGTAGAGGAGGAGGAGGGCATAGGCGAATACCAGGAGCAGGCTGAGCAGCCTCTTCTCCTCGATCCTTTTACTATCGTACCACTCCTTAAATCTTTGCAATTCCTAGCCCTAAACCCGATGAATGGTATGCCGAGAGGTGGCTTCTGTCAAAGCCAATGGTGCACTCCAATTCTTCGAGTCGGGGAAAAGCAAAGGGGTGGGATCTCCCCACCCCCCAGGCTTGGCTTGGAGATGATTGGAGATTATTTCTCGCCCTTGTCGTCCTAGGCAGCGCTGCGGCCAGCGTTCAGCCGGACTCGAGGCGGATGTACCCGCCCAAGTATTCGGACTTGGCGCTCGTAGCGACCCAACATCTGAGTGGAGTGTCCCAACCCCAACAGCCCTACCGTCCGGAGCGCTCTTCCGTCGCGCCGGAGAATCCCTGCAAATGGGTCTTAACGACGACTGGCCATCTCCCGGACATCTCTGAGGCGCGTCGCAGTTGTTCTAGCAAGTGGTCGCTAGGCTTTCCGTACAGCTCAATCCGCCTGGATTCAACCATCTGGACACCCTTCTGGATTCTCGAGGCGGCCACTTGCAAGTGGTACTCCAAGGATTCGGAGTCCGGATGGACTTGGATGGTGGTTCCCTCAGTGCCGTCTTCGTTGACGTAAGTGTTGAAGCTGATCACCCTCGGCTCGTTTGCTCTGACAAACTCGGTCATCTCTCTGTTGGCTGTTTTAAACTCCTCGAACCTGCCCTCTGGAATGCCGTAGGTGCCAATGAATATAATCTGGCCGGACATTTTCAGTCACCTCCCCTTGGATTCAAGCAAAACTACTTGTTGATGCCTCCCATTCCATTAGTGCACCACGCCTTCTCGGATTCACAAAAGTCTTCGAGTATGCAATCCGCGGCCTAACGGCAGCGAGCTGAGCAGCAGCCCGCCGAGTGGGCTTGAGCAGGTGGTCGTATGGCTACTGAGAGGAGCCCTTGTCGCCGCCCGAGACCCAACAGGTACCCGAGGGATGGTCAATCCCCATTGTTACTTTGCTGAGCCTTTGTCTTCGCCCACCTCTTGCGCGTAAGCCATGAAGGGCCGCAGGAGTTGGGTGAACTCCATGGGGAAGATGAACTTGGTGGCCGGGCTGGCCCCCACCAGGGACAGCACCAAGTGCTTCGCGCGGAGCCCCGGGGCATGCCCTAGCCTTTGAGGCTTACTGTCCGCCCCGCAGGAGATTTCTGAGAAGGAGTAATATTCCCTGGTGTGCGGCGCTGCGGTGGGTCAGCCCGTACTCGGCACTGGCCTGCTGGAAATTAGCTACATACCAGTCGTAATTCTCCTTTAGCATCTTCTGGTTGCTGTCCTTGGGTTGCCATCCCAGAAGCGCCTTCGCTTTGGAAATATCGAAATAGAAAGGCTTATCCGCGGTCAGGTAATGCCAGTCCATAAGGGGGGAGAGCCTTAGCCGGTCCAGCGTCCATAAGGAAGTTTTGGCCAGGAGGGGGCTGATGGCTAGAAGCCGTGAGCCAGAGCCAGCATACTGGATCAGAGCCTCCAGATCCGCGCGTACGGTAGAGTATTCCTCCGCACCTATGTTGAAATCCTGGTTTTCTCCCCTTTCCGCCGCCAGCAGGCAGGCCTCTACCATGTCCTGAAGGCTGATTAACTGGAAGAGGTTGTGGCCGGAGCCGATGATGGGGATGGGCTTGTTCCGTTTGATCCAATCAAAAAGGATGTGAAATATGCCCAGTCTCCCTGGACCCAAAATCGTCCTCGGTCTCAGGATGCAGACTTTAAGCCTCTGGGCACGGTAGCGGCGGCATTCCTCCTCGCCATAAAATTTGGCCCAGCCATAGTCCCCCAGGGGCCGGAACTCCGTTTCCTCGGTTATGGGGCAGTGACGGGGTATCCCATATACTGCGCTGGTAGAGACGTGGACCACCTGTTGTACTCGCTGCTCCAGCGATGCCTGGAGGAGGTTGCGGGTCCCGCCGACATTGATGCTCATGAAAGTCTTGCGGCCCCGGGTAGGCAGGACGGCGGCGGCCAGATGGAAGACGGTATCCACACCCTGGCAGACCTTCCTCACCAGGTCAAGGTTTCTTACATCTCCCTTTATGAAATCTACTTTATCCTCCAGTGCCGGCTGGCTTAGCTCCCGGAGGTCCAATACTCTAGGCCGGTAATCTAACTCTACCAATCTTTGCACCAGCGAGATACCCAGGAATCCAGACCCCCCGGTGACCAGTACCCTATCCAAATTTTTACCTCCTAGATTCTGGGACTGATTTTCCCACTAGCACTCTGAGGTCTCGGCAAAAGGCAGGATCATACCCTCCCTTGTCTCGATCATCGCCGTGGGCAAGATGTACTTCACTTACCTCTCTCCTAGAATCATAAGTTTCCCTAATCGTCTTGTCAAAAGCCCGGGCCGGAAGCGGGCTTGGTTAACTAGGAGAGAGTGGGCAAGGGGTGGACGAGTTTGCCACCCCTTGCCTGGATTGCAGACGATCAAGCAGGCTTATTTGCTCGAGCCCTTGTCACCGCTGGCCGCTTCGGTGAAGGCCATGAAAGGCTTAAGCAGTTGGGTGAACTCCATGGGGAAGACGAACTTGGTCGCCGGGCTGGCCCCCAAAGCCTTCAGGGCCTCGAGGTACTGCAAGGCCATTGTTTTCGAGTCGACGCCTTTGGCCGCCTTGAAGATGGTCTCCAGGGCCAGGGCGAACCCTTCGGCCTTGAGGATGGCCGCTTGTCTCTCGCCTTCGGCGGTCAGAATGGCGGCCTGTTTTGAGCCTTCGGCTACCATGATCGAAGACTGCCGCTTGCCATCGGCCTCGATTACCGTGGCGCGGCGGTTGCGCTCCGCGGAGAGTTGGCGGTTCATGGCCTCCTGCACCTCCCGCGGGGGCAAAATCTCGCGGATCTCTACACTGGTCACCTTCACTCCCCAGCGCTCGGTGACCTCGTCCAGTTTCTGACGCAGCACCTGGTTGATCTGCTCCCGTTTGGCTAAGACATCGTCCAAGAGGATGTCCCCCACCACCGCTCGTAGGGTAGTGGTGGCAATGCCCTGCGAGGCTCCGGCGAAGTCCTGGACCTGGATCACGCTGAATTCCGGGTTTACCACCTTGGAGTAAATCAGGAAGTCGACGGCGATGGGCGCATTATCTCTAGTGATGCAGGTCTGGGAGGGGATCTCCAGGTATTGTTCCCGCAGGTCGACCTTGACCGCGCGGTCGATGAAGGGGATGAGGATCACCAGCCCCGGCCCCCTCTGGCCGATGGCCCGCCCCAGCCGGAAAACGACCAGCCTCTCGTATTCCCGCACGATGCGGATGGCGGAGAAGAGGATGACGATAAAAACGAGGAGCAGAAATCCCAAAAACACTAAACTGATGATTGTTTCCATATTTTCACCTCCAATAAGGATTAAACTCAGTATAGCGGATTCTGGGGTAGAAGTCCAGCCTGCCCGCTATCCAGAACAAGACCTTCTTGATCCCCTCGCCCCTTGAGGGAGAGGGATAGGGTGAGGGGTGTCTGTCATCTATCCACAAAGGGACTAGTGAGATTCTTCCCCCGACCCCGTACCGACTTTGTCGGGACAAGTCGGGGTCAGAATGACAAAGTGAGGGCGGGTATGGAAACCCGCCCTCCCATTAAGTTCGGTTCAGCACACTAGATTTTGTGCTCTCTGTCCATTCCGCAGATGCACCATCGAAATGACCTAGACCGAGTCATTTCTATTCGCTCACTTGGAAGGAGGCGGTCTGAGCCAACTCGCCGTCCAAGTAGACCTCGAAGCGGTACTCGCCGAGTGGCCAGGTGGTGTCGGAGGTAAGATCAAAGCCCACATACCCGGAAAAGCCAGCTTCGGTGATGGTCAGGGTGGCTTCGTCTATGAACTCATCCCCGAAGTACCATTTGCCGGTCACTTGCGAGCCGGCTTCCAAGTTGGAGACGATGACCGAGGCGTAAAAAACATCCTCAGGGCCAAAAGTCGAGGTCGGCTCCAGTGGCCGCTGATCCTCATCTACGGAGCGGGCGATGACCACTTGATCGATGCTCGGCTCTAATCCTACCTGGAAACTGAACTCGCAGCCCACGAGCAGTGAGCCGAGGATGATTAAAAACAAGGCAGAAAACAAGAGACGCATACGATCCTTCATTTTTTACCTCTAATAAGGATTAAACCCAGTATAGCAGATTCTGGGGTGGATGTCCAGTGTCATCAGATACGACTTTCAAAAATGTAGGGGAGAGGGAGAGGCCTGCCTTCGTCCCGACCAGTCGGGACTACGGAGGCCGAGGGTGAGGGGGATGTAGCGTCGGGCTTTAGCCTGACGACTGAAAAGAGGTCGGGTATGGAAACCCGACCTACAATTGTTGAGGGTTTGGGACGGAGCATCTCCGCCAGGGATTAAATTCAGCCGGCGGCGCGGCGCACGCGGAGTTTCAAGCCTTCCACCCCCACTACTTCTACTGCCTCCCCGGCGGAGAAGTTCCCCTCCACGGCCACAGCGGTCCAATCCTCGCTTTTCAGAAGGACGGTGCCTTCGGGGGAGAGAGAAGTGGAGGCCACCCCTTTCGCTCCGATGAGGCCTCGCGTATTTCCCATGACCACCGGTAGGCGGCGGGTGGCTAGCCCTTTGGTGACGATGAACAAGAAGAAGGCGACGATGGACGCAGTCATCCCGGCGATGAGCCAGGGGTTGACCGAAATCTGGGGGGC
>JACPPX010000029.1 GCA_016190785.1 Chloroflexota bacterium | reverse complement strand
GAATAAACAGTATACCTCAGAATACTCTTGGCACCAATCCTGTAACTTTTGCAAATCGTCCGCCGGGTAGCGGTACCGGTATCCTCCCCGGCCATGCAAGCGGAAATAGGCCTTTCCGGCGGTGATGGGAAGACTTTGGAAGGGGTCGACACAGTGCACCAGCCCTAATTCTTGGCAGAGCCTGGTCACCACTTCCTTATCCCATTTCCCTCGCGGCTCCCAGGCGAAAAGAAACCGGTCACGGTCAATCTTTGCAAAGAATTTCTGCAAATTCTTGATGTGCTCTCGAGTTGGAGTGAAACTGGCCGGGCATTGGAAGACAATCCATCTTACTCCCAGGGCTCGGGCCGTCTCCTTGGTTACCTGCCAAGCTTCGTGCACTTCCATGGTACTCTGGCAGAAGCCATACTTGCCTAGATTCTTTATCTTAGTGGTGAGCCGACGGTAGGTGGGGGAGGAGGGAGGATGGGTGATGAGTTGCCAGGCTTTGATGGTAAACTCGAAATTATGCGGTGCCTCTCTCCGCCACCTCTCGGCGGTTTTCAGCTGCGGGGGCTGGTAAAAAGTTTGCTGAATCTCCACCAGGGAGAAGTGGCGATAATATTCTCTTTTTGCTTTTTGGAATCCACAACACCCCACCTTGACCATCGCTTCCCCGGACTAGGTGTAGCGGCCCAGGTACCACTCCACCACTTGCGAGCCATAAAAAAGGGCGGTCAAGCCCCCCAAGACTAGAAAGGGAGCGTAGGGAAATTGGCTCTCGAGTCCTTTTTTCTTGGTTACCAGAAGTGCCAAAGCGGTCAACCCTCCTAGTAGCGTGGAGAAGAGAAGGGCGACGATCACTTCTGGGAAGCCGGTGGCCAGACCGATGAAGCCGGCCAGTTTCACATCCCCGGCCCCCATCCCGCCCCGCCCGATCACCGCTGCCAGATAGAAAAATCCGAAGCCAATTATCCCTCCTAAGAGCGACCTGCCCAGTCCCATCCCCGGATAAAAAAGGCTGGCCGTGGCGGCGAAGACCATGGCTGGGAGGACAAGCATGTTGGGCACCATCCATCGCTCGAGATCAATCACCAAAAAAAGCAGAAGGAGGGCTAGGTAGACGGAGAGTATCAGCCTCTGCTCCAGGTTGGAGTAGTTAGCCCACAAAAGGGCAAAGCCCAAGCCGGTGGAGATTTCCAGAAGAGGCCGGCGGAATGGGATGCCCGTCCCACAATTTGGGCAGTGTCCCCGCCCCAGAAGAAAACTTATGGAAGTAACCCAATCCGCTTTGGGATAGGGATTCTGGCAAACCGGACAGCGGGGAGGCTCAAGCCGATAGCGGTGCTGGGGCAGAAGATCGGCAAGGAGATTGGAGAAAGACCCCACCAGGAGACCCAAGATCCCATATAAAATCGTAAATTCCATCGGCTACTCCCTGTAATAACCGAGGGCGATTATAGCACTGATTTGACAAATCAGGCCCTCAACATAAAATTTGGTGAGGGAGTTAAGAGTGCTCTTCGGGGAAAGACTGCGGATAATACTTAGCATAATCCTTTTGGGGCTTTTGCTCTCTCTGCTTGTTGACCTCCCCATCTGGTTAGTGACCCTCCCCGCCTGGGGATCGGAGTTGACCCTCCAGGTCTCTACCCCTTGGGTCATGGGGAGTGTGCTACTTTTAGTTACCATAGCCGGAATTGAGGCCCTGGCCAGCACCCATCCTCTGGCCGGAAGAAGGGGAGTAGGAGAGCACAGTACTCTTTGGGGCTTGCCCAGTCTCGTCGTCCTATTGGCCACTTTTATCTTACGCTTTTTATCTCCTTCCCCCCTGGCCTTGGCCGGGGCAGCACTCTTCACCGCCGTACTTCTGGGATATATCCTCTGGGCGCAGTACCATACCCTGGATCCCCAGGACCCCTATTTCAATCTAAGTCGGCAGAGCCTGCAGGGGATAGTCTATGTTTTCGCTTTCCTCGTCTTTGCGGTCCTCTATGGGCTTAAGGTGCGGAGTCTCCTCTCCGCCACGGGAATTGGGTTGTTCAGCCTGCTCTTAGCCACGGAACTTTTGCGGGAGTGGTCCCCGACTCGAGCCTGGGGTTATGGGTTGCTAATTGGATTGGCCCAGGGGGAGCTGACTTGGGGGCTCAACTACTGGGGGATCGGAGCCCTCCCCGGGGGTTTGATCCTCTTCCTTGCTTTTTATCTCCTTACCGGGTTGGTCCGAGAATGGTTGCGGGGGAGACTCATTCCCCGGGTGGTGCTGGAGTATGCTCTGTTCACTCTGGTAAGCCTATTTCTCATCCTCAACGCCTTCCCTTTGAGTTGGTGAACCGCCGCGGCTAGGCATAGGAAGGATCTAATATGGTTTGGCTGATGAAAGAAGAGGAGAGGGAAGCGCAACTCCCCGAGGAGTGGGGAGGGATCGTCCCCTCCCAAGTTTTCCTGGAGGAGGCGGAGCGGATTGTGGTCGAGGGGGAGAAGCAGGGGATCACCCTCCGCTGTATGGGCGGGGTTTCGGTGCGGCTGCGCGCTCCGCAGTTAACAGAAGCCGCCCAGCGGTTGGGTCGCCTAGCCACGGGCCAGCAGGAGTTTACTGATCTTGATTTTATGTCCTATGGGCGATTCCTGGGTAGGATGAAAGGATTTTTTACCGGCCTGGGGTACAGCAAGCGGAAGGCTACCCTCTCCAGTGCTGCTTCTCATCGCCAGATCTATTTCCATCCCCAGGGTTGGTTCTTCGTCGATGTCTTTTTTGACTGGCTGCGGGTGGCCAACCACCCCCTGGATTTCCGCGGCCGTCTGGAACTGGATTCCCCCACTATTCCCGCCAGCGATCTTCTATTAGAAAAGTTGCAGATCGTCAATCTTAGCGAAAAGGATCTCAAGGATACGCTAGTGATCCTCTTGGCTCACCCCATATCCGAAGGCCAAGAACGAGGGAAGATCGATTCGGGATACATCTCTCGGCTTTTGGCCAAAGACTGGGGTTTCTGGTACACGGTGACCACAAATTTAGATGGGCTGGAGAAGGTCTTGGCCACTTTGCCGGCGCTTACTGGGGAGGAGAAACAAACTATCTCCTCCCGGGTGCGGGAACTGGGGGAGCGGATCGAGGCAGAGCCCAAGTCCCTGCGCTGGAAAACCCGAGGCCAGATCGGGACGCGGATGCGCTGGTACGAGGCTGTGGAAACCGAGGAGACGGTGGGGGAGTTCGGCATCTGGCGGATGGCAGCCGAGAGGCCTAAGGCTGAGCCACCGGGCCAAGCTTCGGGCTGACTCCGGGGGCTTATGAGGCGGTTTGGGTTTCTTTGGCCCGGATGAGTAGTATAGGTTTAGAAGTCCCGCGCAGTACTTTCTCGGCTACACTCCCAAAGAGCAAGCGGCTGACTCCGCTCCTACCATGGGTGGACATGGCAATGAGGTCGATGTCATTTTTGTCCGCAAAGTCACTGATTTCTTCCGCGGCATCCGAGGAATGGCGGATGGAGATGGAAGCGGCAAGCCCTTTTTCTTTGAGGAGGCGTTCCTCAAACCGCAAATCAATCCACGCTGCAAGTTCCTCCTTGCGAGCGGTGTCGGGGAAAACGCCGCTGGCGGGAAGAACCCGGAAGAGAACTATCTCTGCCCCTGGTTTGCTTGCCAGATTTTCTACGTATGGCAGGATGGCCGCGGCGAGAAGCGAACCATCCAAGGGCACCAATATGCGTTGGTACACAACCTCCTCCTTGAGATATTTGGCAAAATAGAAAGGCGCCGATATACTATAGTGAATTAAGCGGAGAAAGGCAAATCCATGGCCAAAACCAGGTTTTTGTTTTCTTCTGATTTCCATGGCTCGGAGACGGTGTGGCGGAAGTTCCTAAACTCCGCCCGCCACTTTGACCTGGATGCTCTGATCTTGAGTGGAGATATGACCGGGAAATTCATGATTCCGGTGATCAAACAGCCCGAGGGAAAATACGACGCTTGGATGCTGGGGGAACACTATGAACTGGCCGAGTCGGAACTTTCCGAGTTTATGCACAAGGCGCGGATGATAACCTATATGCCGCGGGTGATGGATGATGATGAGTTCAATCGTATCGCCGCCGACGCCCATTACAAAGAAGAAATCTTCGAGCTCTTAGAGCAAGAGACCATCCGCCACTGGTTGAGCCTAATCCCGGAGCGGGTGCCGCCTAAGTGCAAGGTGATCATGAGCCCGGGGAACGATGATAAGTTCTCCATCGACGAGGTTATCCGCGAGGAGATGAAGCACAATCCCCAGGTAATCTTCGGGGAAGAAGAAGTGATTGCCCTAGACAACGAACACGAAGTGCTGTGCTTCGGCTGGGCTAACCCCACTCCTTTCAATTCCCCACGGGAGTGCTCAGAAGAAGAGATGGAGGCAAAACTGGAGGCCACCGTTGCCAAGGTGCGCAACTTGCCGACCGCCGTTTTCTGCATCCATGTCCCGCCCTACGATAGCGGGTTGGATATGGCTCCGGCGGTGACCAAGGATCTGAGCGTGCAACTGGCCGGAGGCCGGCCACGATTTATACCCGTTGGCTCAAAAGCGGTGCGCAAAATCATCGAGAAATATCAGCCCCTTCTGGGCCTCCATGGCCACATCCACGAGAGCCCCAACCGGGTCAAGATCGGGCGCACAGAGTGCCTTAATCCGGGGAGTGAGTACACCGAGGGATTACTGAAAGCATTCTTGGTAGAGATCGACGGGCCAAAGATCACCAAGTTACAGCGGATGGAGGCCTAGCCTCTAGTCAGCATGGGTTAAAAAATGCAACAGCCCCTCTTCGGACCGAGAGGGGCTGTTTTGTGAATTCTTTTAAGAGCAGTCAGGTGCCATTACCCTTTGCGATGATCATGAAGCCCAATTAGATTGCCCCAGGGATCCGCAAGGATTCCGGCATGGCTGCTCTTCCGTTTTACTTGGTAGCCCTGTCCCTCAAGCTGGTCTGCGGCCTGCTCGAAGTTACTGACATGCAGCATAATCGGGGTATCCTCACCATCCCGTAGAACCAGAGGGACTACTTTCTCTACCCGGTGGAGAGTTAGCTCTCCCTCTCCACTCTTGATCACTGTCCAAATTGGGTCCGGATCTCCAACCACTTCAAATCCCAGGACATCTCTGTAGAGTCGGAGGGCTTGCTCCATATCCCCGACTTTTAGCTCTATATGTCCGATATCCGTAACTAGGGGGCTTTCCAAGAAGGTTCCTCATCCCGAGTTTTTGGGTCCGGTCCCGGGGATAGGAGGTTTCTGCACATCCTCCGGTAGTTCATACCAGCGCACCTTTTCCCCTACCCTGGCCCGGGCTTTCCAGCGGAGGGTCTTAGGAGTCTCCTCTAGGATTTGCTGCAGCCGACTGAGCCGTTCCAGGATGAGATCCTTATCCGTGCCCTGGATGTAGTCCCCTGCCCAATCGATCAGTTTTTGGGTATTTATGGAGACTGTTTTCCACCACCCCCAGTCATCACCCGTCACCTTGCCAATATATCTGGTGTCGATAACCTCCGGATCTTTGCTATTTCCCAGATGGTGATCGTGGAGTAGGGCATAGATATCCTTGACATCTTTCTCATTGATCTGGACTACTTGCAGTTTGGTGAGGAGAAGGTCGGCCAAAGGGATGGTATAGGGGTCCAGTTCCAGCCGGCCGGCAAAGTTGAGTTTGTGACACATGGTGAATTCATCCAAAAAGACATCGATGTCCAACTCATAAGTGGGGTGCTGGAACATCTGACGCACAATCTGCAAGGCGTTGAAACGGCGGTTGGGCACATAACCTAGGTCCTCAAAAACGCGACTGATCTCCCGCCTCTGTTTCTGGTAGCCCACCACATCCAGGTCGCCGTAGCCGCGGGAGAAGTCGCGGTGGGAGGCACTGGGGCTGTGCATCTTCACCGCCATCCCTCCAATAGCCCGGAGCACCACCCCTCGCTCTCGGGCCTCGTCGACCAAAGTTCTTACCATGGCTTCTAGATCAATGGCCATTCAGGCTTTACTCCCCTGGATGAGGCGCATGGCCTCGAAACGGAAGGCAGAAGGATCCATTTTTAAATCCGAGGCCGGCACCTCCACGAATTCTGTTCCGTCGCGGTACAGCCGGACGGTGAATTTACCCATACCGGCATGGAAAAGTGATACATTGCGAAAATCTCGCCACTCCCCAGAAAACTTATTCTTGCCTCTCGTCAACTCAAATGCCGCATCACCATATCTTAAAATGGCATGCCAGCGGTTCTTGTAGATCCACCATCCCAAGATGGAGGAGAGGATAATGTTCCCCACAAAGACGGGGAGGAGGATGCTCCTCTCCACTAGGATCCGCCCCTGAAAGACAATGAGGTTGAGTAGAAAATAACCCACGGTCAGTAGTCCAAAGGGGATGGTGAAGCCGATAACCAGGTTGGTCCACTGCAGGCGGGATATGGTTTTCATCGGAAGGTCTTGATGAACTGGGGAAGCCATCTCCCCACCCGCGACTTACTGGCCACCACCTCTTTAGTTGCCAGGTCAACGAGAGCGACCCCCAATTCCTTCTGATTGTGGTTCTCTACAATAGAGCGTGCTTTGCGGGAAAAGCCCCCCTCCGCGGGGAAAATTAACCACGACCAGGAATATTCGTTGCTCTGCATAAACTTGGCTATGCTCTTGGTGAGCTGGGGCAATTTGTTGAGTTCGGGGTCCTGGGAGTAAACAAAACATGCCGCCCAGTAGTTGGGCACAGTCAGATAGGAGATAAATCGGGAGAGGAGGAAGCCGCGGTTGCGCATACTCCCGATCAGAAGCAGGTCAAACTTCAAACCATCCAGTTCGTAATCGCGGAAGGCTTCGTTGAAGTCGACGATCCACCTCCCCCCTCCGAGCATGAGATCCCTTTCGAGG
>JACPPX010000028.1 GCA_016190785.1 Chloroflexota bacterium | reverse complement strand
GGTGGTGCAACATTTCACCCGCCTCTCGCAGCTCAATTTCGCGGTAGACACCAATTTCTACCCCCTGGGCTCCTGTACCATGAAATACAACCCCAAGGTCAATGAAACCATTGCTCGCTTCCCCGGCTTTGCTCAGATCCATCCCTATGCCGATGAATCATTGGTGCAGGGAGCCTTGCAACTGATGTACGAGTTGCAAAGCCAACTGGGGGAGATCTCCGGCTTGCCCCATGTCAGCCTCCAGCCAGCGGCGGGGGCTCAGGGGGAACTGACCGGGATTCTTATGGTTGGAGCCTACCACCGCAGCCGGGGGGACGAGTTGAGAAAGGTGGTCCTCGTCCCGGACTCGGCCCATGGGACTAATCCGGCTACCGCAGCCATGGCCGGCTACGAAGTCCTGACTATTCCTTCAGATTCTCGGGGCAATATCGACCTCCACCTCCTGAAACAGAAAGTCGATGAGCGGACCGCGGCCCTGATGCTCACCAATCCCAACACCTTAGGGCTCTTTGAAGAGCAGGTTCTGGAGGTGACCGAGGCCATCCACCGCGTTGGGGGACTGGTGTACTGCGATGGGGCGAATATGAACGCCCTTCTGGGCATCGCCCGGCCAGGGGAACTGGGTATGGATCTCCTCCATTACAATTTGCACAAGACCTTCAGCACTCCCCATGGAGGTGGTGGGCCGGGGGCGGGGGCCATTGCCTGCACCGCGGCTCTGGCTCCATTCCTGCCGGTGCCGGTTGTTGCCCGCCGCGAGGCAAAAGGAGAGCCTCAATTCTACCTGGATTATGATCGCCCTCAATCCATCGGCAAACTGCTGGCTTTTTACGGGAATTTTGGCAATCAATTGCGTGGTTATGCTTATCTCCGCTCCCAAGGTGGAGAAGGGCTGCGGGAGGTGAGCGAGAATGCGGTTTTGGCCGCCAATTATCTGCGTGTCAAACTGCAGGAGGAGTACCATTTGCCCTTTGCAAGATCTTGTTTCCACGAGTTCGTCCTTTCTGGTATCCGCCAAAAGAAGCAGGGGGTGCGGACCATGGATATCGCCAAGCGGCTCCTGGATTATGGGTTCTATGCTCCCACTATCTATTTTCCGCTTATTGTCGAAGAAGCGCTGATGATCGAACCCACGGAGACGGAGAGTATAGCCACCCTTGATGCCTTCGCGGATACTCTCCTGAATATCGCCCGTGAAGTGGCGGAAAATCCAGGCACGGTCCGCTCTGCCCCCCACACCACCCCGGTATCCCGCTTAGACGAGGTGGCCGCCGCCCGTTACCCTAATCTGCGCTGGAAGCTGGAAGCGACAGGATCATCGAACACAGCTGGGGGTTAAGACATTTCTGTTGATCGAACAATGATCAGCAAGCGTGAGTGGTTAATAGTTGGCACCTTTGTCATCCTCATCCTGGCCCTCTTAGGGGTCGGGGGATTTATAGTTTTCCGTCTGGCCAGCGAACGGGGTCTTATTCCTCTTGCCACCTCTCCGCTTGATGACCAAACACCGTCTACTAGTCCGGAGGCTGTTCCATCCCCAGAGTCGGAACGGGCTACGGAGAATGTGCTTCGCGTACCGGGCACCCCACCTATTACCTTAGATCCGGCTCTGGCTCAGGACAGTGGCTCCATCGAATACATTCGCCTTATCTACAGTGGCTTGGTCACCTTTGATGCTGAGCTCAATGTTGTCCCTGATATAGCAGAAAGTTGGGAAGTGAGCCCCGATGGGCGCACCTACTCTTTTCACCTCCGACAGAATGTCCGCTTCCACGACGGCCGTCAGGCTACCGCTCAAGATTTCAAGTATGCTATCGAAAGAGCCTGTGACCCAGCCACAGGCTCTCCCACCGCCCGGGATTATCTAGGGGATATTTTAGGAGTAAGGGAAAAACTGGCCGGGGAGGCAGGGGAGGTTGCGGGGGTGGTGGTAGTTGACGATTTCACCCTGGAGATCACTTTGCAGGAGCCGGTGGTCTATTTTCTGGCCAAATTGACCTATCCTACTGCTTTCCTGGTAGACAGAACAAGTTTGGAAAGTGGAGAATCCATCCTTAATGGGACGGGACCTTTTAAGTGGGGTACGAGCAGCCTGGAGCGCATCTCTCTCCTGGGTAATAAAGAGTATTACCGCGGAGCCGTGGGTCTAGAAAAACTGGAATTTATCCTGAGCGGGGATTTCCTGCCCCTGTATGAGCAAGGCCAGCTGGATTATGTGCAAGTGGGGGCCGCGGATATAGAACGGGTCAAGGATCCAGACGGCCCCTTCCTGGATGAACTTTCCCTGGTCCCGGGATTGAGTACCTACTATATTGGCTTCAATTTGAATATCTCTCCCTATGATGACCCAGACCTCCGCCGCGCCCTGGCCTATGCCACCCCCAAGAGCGGACTGGTGGATTTAGTTCTGGGGGGCACAGTGGTGGAGGCTTGGGGGATCCTTCCCCCGGGGATGCCGGGGTATAATCCCGACCTGGCGGGCATTCCCTTTGACCCGGATAAGGCGACTGCACTTTTAGAGGGGTCACAGTTCGGTGGCGGGGAGGGCCTTCCTCCCCTTATCCTGGCTTCTGCCGATCCGGGTTTGGCCCAGATCCTGGCCGATAGTTATGCTGAGATCCTGGGGATAAACGTGGAGGTGCAAGCCATGGATTTCTCCTCCCTGCTTGCTGCCCTGGGAGAAGGAGAGGTGGGGATGTTCCTCTTAGGATGGGGGGCGGATTATGTGGACCCCCAGAACTTCTTGGAGATAAACTTCCATTCGGTGAGCCAAGGGAATTACACCCGCTATTCTCAACCGGAGGTGGATTCACTCCTTGAGGGTGCACGCGAGGAGCAAGATCGGGAACGAAGGCTGGATCTCTACCGTCAGGCAGAAGAGATCATCGTCCAGGATGTGGCTTGGATTCCCCTTTTTCATGACCTACAATATATATTAGTCAAACCCTATGTTCAGAACCTGGTGGTTACCCCTCTCGGTCCGATGTATTCTCTGGCCAGGGTGGAGGGTTTCTCCGGGAATTGAACCTTTGCTTTGGTTTCGGGGTGTAGTAAAATGGCGCAGGAAGGGGCGATGAGCCAGGATCGGGAGCTGGTCCTCCAGTTCCTCGCCGGAGAGGAGGCAGCCTTTGCTGCGCTGTATGAGAAGTACAAGCGAAGCCTTTTCCGTACGGCCTTAGCCATCACCGAGGACCAGGGAGCCGCGGAGGAGATCCTGCAGGATTGCTTTCTGCGGGCCTACTCCCGGCTCTCCAAACTGGATCTCTCCCAGCCGCTGGGTCCTTGGTTACACCGTATTGTGGTCAATTTGAGTTACACTTGGGCAGGTAAGCGGAGGTTTTGGCCGCTCTCTTTGGAGGAGGTGGTGGATTGGCTGGTGGCCGGCCCCCACGCTTCACCGGAGCAGGCCTTGGAGGAGAGGGAGATAAAGCGCCGAGTGGAGGAAGCCCTCCGCTCCCTTAACCTCTCCCAGCGATTGGTGGTTATTCTATTCTATCTCCAGGGGTTTACCCTGGGGGAGATCGCCTATATCCTGAATTGTCCGCTGGGCACGGTGAAGTCACGGCTCTACCATGCGCGGCGGATATTACGGGATAAATTGGGCCCGGCCCTGGCCCCGCTTCGGGAGTCGATGTAGAAAGGGAAAACATGGAAGATGATCTCGATTTGATCTTGCGTTGGACCATTAAGGATCTCTATCCCGATGTCGAGCCCTCTCCCCGGGTTTGGCTTGGGATCTGGTCGCGGCTAAACGCCTCCCCTCGTCTAGTGGCAAAGACCAGCCGGGCTTGGACCACGAGGTGGGCCGGCGCTTTTTATCGCCATCTGGAAGAGGGGGTGTGGCGACCGGACTGGCCGGTAGAGAGATACGCCTCACCGCGGGCCATTTTGGAAATGAAGCATCTGGGGCCCCTTTACCAGCAAAAGCAGACCATTCTCGTGGGGTGGTCTCTGTATCGGGCTCTTCCCAACCATTCTTTTTAAATCTAGGTTGACATAGGGAAAGGGGAGCAATATAATCCCCGAGTTGCCATCCGAGATCGCAGAGCGAATTTTTATCTGAAAATAGGGAGGAGAAAGAGTGGGGTATATTTTAGAGGTCAAAGAGCTGATGACCCAGTTCTTCACCCAGGATGGGGTGGTAAAGGCGGTCAACGGCGTTACCTTCCACCTGGATAAGGGAGAAACCTTGGGGATTGTGGGGGAAAGTGGATGTGGGAAAAGCGTTACCGTCCTCTCTGTGATGCGGCTCATCCCCCAACCCCCGGGCAAAATCGTGGGTGGTAATGTCCTCTTCGATGGCCAAGATCTGTTGAAGGTCAGTGATGAACAGATCCGTCAGGTGCGGGGCAACAAAATCTCCATGATCTTCCAGGATCCCATGACTTCCCTCAACCCGGTATTGACTATCAACCAGCAGGTGAGCGAGGCGCTCATGCTCCACCTGGGGATGAACAAGGAGGAAGCCCGCCAGCGGACTACCGAACTCTTGCAGACGGTGGGTATCCCCCAGGCCGAGGATCGGATCGAAGACTACCCCCATCAGTTCAGTGGGGGGATGCGGCAGCGGGTGATGATCGCCATGGGCCTCTCCTGCCACCCCGATATCCTCATCGCCGATGAGCCAACTACCGCCCTGGACGTCACTATCCAAGCCCAGATCATAGATCTGGTGAAAAGGCTCAAGGATGAGTTTGGGATGGCGGTGGTGTGGATCACCCATGATTTGGGGATCATCGCCGGGATCGCCGACCGGGTGGCGGTGATGTACGCCGGGTACATTATCGAAGAAGCCTCGGCCGGGGAACTGTACAAAAATCCCCGCCACCCCTATACCCTGGGGCTTTTGGGGAGTGTGCCGCGGTTAGACGAGATAAAGACCGATCGCCTGGTCTCCATCGAAGGGTTACCCCCGGATCTGATCGCTCTCCCCAAGGGGTGTCCCTTCTATGCCCGTTGCCCTTTTCGCATTGATCGCTGTATCGAGGAGAATCCGCCCCTGGATGCGCAGGTTTATGATTCTGACCATCGCGCCGCTTGCTGGGTAGATGTGACCACCGGTCGTCCAATCTAATACCCAAGGGAAGATGAAAATGGCCAAAGACGATGTTCTTCTCGAGGTGCGGGACCTAAAAATGTACTTCCCCATCAGCCGCGGGGTGATCTTCCAAAAGGCGGTGGGGATGATCAAAGCGGTGGATGGGGTCAGTTTCACCATCCGGCGGGGGGAGACCTATGGGCTGGTGGGGGAGAGCGGATGCGGGAAGACAACCACCGGGCGGTCTATCCTCCAGCTCTACCGTCCCACCGCTGGTCAAGTGATTTTTGAAGGCCAGGACTTAACCAAACTGAGCGGGGAAGCGCTCCGCCGCATGCGGCGGAAGATGCAGATGATCTTTCAGGACCCCTATGCTTCCCTTAACCCGCGGATGACGGTGGGGGAGATCATCGGGGAACCTCTGGAGGTGCACGGCATGGCCCGCGGAAAGCAGAAAAAAGAGCGGGTGCAGGAACTCCTGCAAGTGGTGGGGCTCAACCCCTACTTTGTGAACCGCTACCCCCATGAGTTCTCCGGCGGCCAAAGGCAGCGCATCGGGATTGCCCGGGCTCTGGCCCTCAACCCCTCCTTTATTGTTTGCGATGAGCCTATCGCCGCATTGGATGTCTCCATCCGTGCCCAGATCCTGAACCTCCTCCAGGACCTTCAGGGGAAGTATGGTTTGACCTATCTTTTTATATCCCATGACCTAAGTGTGGTGCGGCATATCAGCGATCGAGTAGGGGTGATGTATCTGGGCAAATTGTTCGAGGTAGCGGATAGTGATGAGTTATACCGCAATCCCTTAAACCCTTATACCCAGGCTCTCCTCTCCGCAGTGCACATTCCCGATCCCGCAGTGGAGGCGCGGCGGGAGAGAATTATCCTCACCGGAGATGTGCCCAGCCCGGCCAATCCCCCCAAGGGGTGCAACTTCTGCACCCGCTGCCCGGTAGTTATGGATGTCTGCAAAGAAGTAGAGCCGGACTTGATAGATGTTGAGAACGGCCATAAAGTGGCCTGCTTCCGGGTCTATTAAATCCGCGGCAGAATTGTCCAGACAAAAACGGGGTAAATCTATCCTTGACAAGCATACCGTAGTATTATAGAATAGCCATTACCATTGAACTTCTGGATAGGGACGAGGGTGTATTCTATAGGCGAGGGGGCCTAAATATACATAAGTTCCAGAGGCGAAAGGAGGTGAGGGAGGAGGGAACAAAAGTGAGGGATCCAGAAGTGGTAAGGTGTATCCTTAGTACAACTATTACAAGGAGGAAAGGGAAAAATGATTTCTAATTATCGCCGGCTAAGCATTCTGCCTCTGCTGGCGGTTGTGGCTATAGCCCTGGTGGTGGCGGCTTGTACCCCTGCTCCCCCGCCCCCGCCGGTGCCGACTACCCCTCCTGTGGTGGAGGAGCCGACTACTCCCCCCGAGGTAGAGATTCCGACCCGGGTTGGGCTGCGGGCGGTTGATGACTTCACCCTGGAGATCACCCTTACATCCCCCCAGGCTTTCTTTGATAGCATCCTGGCCTTCTTCACCACCTATCCCACCCGACTGGATGTGATCAACCAGTTTGGTGATGACTGGGTGTTGCCGGGGAACCTGGTGGGGAACGGTCCCTATGTTCTTTCCGAGCATGAGCCGCAGGACCATGTAACCCTCACCGCCAACCCCAACTGGTGGGGCGCACCGTTCACTATCCAAACCTTCACCCAGCCCGTGATCACCGAATCCTCCACCATGTTGGCGGCCTATGAGAACAACGAGCTGGATGTTTCTGGATTCCCCTCTGCGGAGTTGCCGCGGATCTTGGAAGACCCAGTGCTCAGCCAAGAGTTCCACATCCTGCCCCGTCCCGGGGTGTACTATGTTGGCTTCAACACCAATCGGGCGCCGACCGATAACTTCCATTTCCGGGCGGCCTTGGCTTCCTCCATCGACCGGCGCAACATCCTGGACAATGTGCTCAACAACCCTTGGCGGGAAGCGGCCCAGGGGGTGATCGCCCCGGGGATCCCTGGCTACCAGGGAACGGATACCGGCTTTGCCTTTGATCCGGCGGCGGCCCAGGCTCACCTGCAGCTGTATATTGACGATACCGGCCAGACCTGCACCGCGGACTCTCCTTGCTCCTTCGTGGTTGATCTGTGGTTCAACCAGGGGAATGAGGATGTCCTCGAAGCCGTGGCTGCGGGATGGACCGAGAACCTGATCCTGACCGATGCCGATGGCAACGAGATCGCCGCGGTCCATGCCACCACAGTGCGGATGGAGTGGGCCGTCTATCTGGAGACCCTCGACCAGTGCAACGCCACCCCGGATGATACGGCCCTCTGCGACTACAATGCCTACCGGCTAGGGTGGGTGATGGACTACGGGGATGCCAATAACATCGTCAACGAAGTCTTCGCCCCCGGCTCGCCCTTCCAGTACACCGGCTACGAGAGCGCCGAGGTTTCGGGGCTCATCGACCAGGCCCTCACGGAGCGGGATCCCGCGGCCCGTGCAGCCCTGTGGACGCAGGCCGAGGATCTGATCGTCACCGACCTGGCGATCACCGCCCCTATCTTCTTCTACGACCGGCAAGGGCTGATCAAGCCTTGGCTGGACTTCGAGTTCCCACCCTTCGGCGCGGCCTTCATCCATGAGTGGGGCTTTGTCGAAGGGGTGGCCGTCCCGGTCGGAGTTCCGGAGGGGATGGGTGTGGACACCATCCGCTCGGGGTCGACCGCTGAGCCACCTACCCTGGATCAGGCCCTAGCCACCGACACCACCTCCCATGCCATCATCAACAACCTCTTTGCCGGGCTCTACAAGTATGAGCCGGATGGCTCGATCACTCCTTATGGAGCCCTGAGCTATGAGGTCTCCGAAGATGGCACGGTGTATACCGTACACCTCAACCCCGATGCGGTGTGGTCCGACGGCACGCCGGTGATCGCCCAGCATTATGTGGACGGCATCTGCCGCATGCTTAACCCGGAGACTGCCGCTGAGTACGCTTACGTTATGTACTACATCCTTGGTGCGCCAGAATTCAACTCCGGCGAAGCGGTAGAGTGCGGTTAGCCTAACCAACCTGGGGCTGTCTCGAGAAATCGGGGCAGCCCCAGGCTGTGTCCTTATCTTTTTTATCTTGATTATTCTCTTTGATCATGGGCACTACCGTGGTCTAGGTGGTGGTTTAGAGTTTTTACCTCATAGTGGATATTGCTTATGTGTTCATTGATCCCCGTATCCGTTTCGATTGAAAAACGTGTATAATTTAAGAACCGAGGGAGAAAATGTGGCGCTATATCCTTAATCGTCTTTTCTGGGCGGTCCCTGTTTTATTCCTGGTTACCCTGGTCACTTTCACCGCTATGAAGTTAACCCCCGGAGGGCCATTTACTGCTGGGACCTCGGGACGGCCTCTCCCTCCCCGGGTGAAGGCGCAGCTTAACGAGATCTACGGGTTCAACGATCCGGCCTGGAAGCAGTATTTAAACTATATGGGGGGTCTCCTGCGTTTGGATTTTGGTCCCTCCTATAAATTCCGGGGACGGACGGTAAACGACCTTATGTTCCAGGGAGGTCTGCTCAAGGCCCCTCTTTCCGTATCGGCCCAATTGGGGCTAGTGGCGGTGGGGGTAGCCTTGGTGATAGGGATCCCGGCGGGGATTGTCTCTGCCTTGAAGCAGAACTCTTGGCTAGATTATCTAGCGATGTTTGTGGCCATGATGGGGGTATCGGTTCCCAACTTTGTTTTGGGGTTAATTCTGATCTGGATCTTTGCTTTGACTTTGCACTGGTTACCCACCTATGGATGGGGGGAGACCCCGCTGCAGGCGGTGATGCCGGCCCTTACCCTGGGGACGGGAGGGGCGGCGTTTATAGCTCGACTGACGCGGGCGAGCATGTTGGAGACTATCCGTGCTGATTACATCCGCACTGCGCGGGCCAAGGGGTTGCGGGAGCGGGTAGTGATTTGGCGGCATGCGATTAAGAACTCAATGATCCCGGTGGTGACCATTCTGGGTCCTCTTCTGGCCGCCTGGCTCACCGGGACATTTCTGGTGGAGTATGTATTCTCTATTCCGGGGATTGGGAAGATGTATGTGACCAGCATCAACGATCGGGACTACACCTTGATCATGGGGACTACGGTGGTTTATGCGGTGGCCTTGGTATTCTTTAATCTTGCGGTGGATATTGCTTATGTGTTCATTGATCCCCGTATCCGTTTTGATTGAAAGCGAGGTAAGATGGCAGTCCAGGAAAGAGTAATCCGACCTTATCCCACCCCTCCGGCCGTAGAGGTTACTCTCGCCCGACCGAGTGTCAGCCTGTGGCGGGACGCCTGGAACCGGCTGCTGCGCAACCGGGCAGCAGTGGCGGGAGGGTTGTTTATCATTGTGGTTAGCCTGACCGCAATACTTGCCCCCTGGGTGGCTCCCTATGCCTACGATAAGCAGGATATTACCAGCCGCACCCGGGTGGGGCCTACTGCAGAACACATTATGGGAACGGATAAATACAACCGCGATGTTTTTAGCCGGATCATCTGGGGAGGCCGGGTTTCGATAACGGTTGGGGTGGTGGGCTCTTTCACCTCCCTGGTAATTGGACTGACCTACGGAGCGATCTCTGGTTTCCTGGGAGGGCGGGCGGACAACCTAATGATGCGCTTTGTGGATGTGATGTATGCCTTCCCCACCCTGCTGTTCGTGATCATGATTATGGTTATCTTGCCCTCGGAGAATGCGGTCCAGGCCATGATCAATATCTTCATTGCCATCGGGATCGTGGGCTGGGTTGGGATGGCCCGTCTGGTGCGGGGACAATTCCTGGCTTTGAAGCAGAAGGATTTTGTGGATGCGGCGCGGGCTATCGGGGTCCCCCCGATGGGGATTATTACCCGTCACCTTTTGCCCAACGCCTTGGGGCCGGTAATCGTGGCTCTGACTCTGGGGATCCCGGGACTGATCCTCACCGAGGCAATTCTGAGCTTCATCGGCTTGGGGGTCCCGCCCCCCTTCCCCAGCTGGGGACAGATGATCTCCGAGTCCTGGCAAGGGCTGCGGGCTACCCCTCACCTGACCATCTTCCCTGGACTTATGATTTCCATTACCATGTTGGCTTTTAACTTCCTGGGGGATGGGTTGCGCGATGCCCTGGATCCTATGATGAGGGGCACGGCTTAGTTGGAGTGAGCCAGTTTTCTAATGGGAATAGGCGGACTGTTTTGCGGTTCGCCTATTTTCTTTGGGAGGGTTAAATAGTGAGCAGAAGGATAATTATCCTGGCCCTTATCTTGGTCGGCCTTTTTATCACCATCCAGGCTGTGGAGGCCGGCCCCCAACCTACTCCCTCTGGCTCTCCGGATTGGAGCAAAGGGATCCCGGTGGGGGTTGCGGGGCTAAACAATCAAGTAGAGATCCAGGTTGATGGTCGGGGCCATGTTTTTTTAGTCTGGATCGACCTGGAGAAGAAAATTCATTGGATGGAGTTGGAAGAGAGCGGGAAAATAGTCCAAGACTCTACCCTGGACCTGGAATTGAACTCACCCCGCTGGCCACAGATGGTCCTGGATCCCGAGGGTGTATTCCATTTGCTCTGGCTGGATTGGCAGGACGGCGGGGATCGGTTGTTCTATGCCCGGGTTGATCAAGAAGGGCGGGTAGTTTCTGAGCCGAGGGTAATTTCCGGCTCCTCGCGGGTGGAAGAGGCAGAATTGGTACTGGTGCCGGGTGGGCTCATTCAGGTGTTATGGATTGGCCGGCAAGAAGGAGAATCGGCTCTGTACCGCACCGCTTTGGATTTCTCGGGGCGGGTGGTCTTGCCCAATAGACTCCTGGTGGCGGGGGCGGAGGATGTTGCCGCCGGGGAGGACGGGCAAGGCTTGATCCATCTAGCCTGGGTGATGGTCCCGGCTTACAATGTTCGTGAGATCTGGTACGGAACAGTCCATCCTCAAAGCGCAGGGGTGGAAGGGATCACCCGCTTGGCAAAGGTAAACCTGGTTACCCAGGCAGGTCATATTTTGTGGCCCCCGGCCATAGGCTTGGATGGGGAATACGGCTATGTTTTTTGGCCGGTGGAGCAGAGGGGAAGAGCGGCGGCCAGTTTCCTCCATTACGCTAGGTTTTCCCTGGATGCTCCCCAGCAGCACAGCCAGGAACTAGTGCTTATCCCTTCTTCCTTAGACTTTGAATATCAGCCTGCTTCTGGGGAATTGGGTTACCGGTCCCTGGCTCTGCCCAGCGGTTCGGGCAGAGGGGCGACAGAGCATGTAGCCGAGCCCCAAGCCCTCCCCGGCCAGTTTTCGGAGATGGCGCTGGTTTTCACCATGTTGCCGCAAGGGGAGTACCAGGGCCGGCTGCGGGTGGGAACCGCTTTTTTCCGGGAAGGGGAGTTAATTGGATACCAGCTGGTCAACACCCCCCGCGGTGCCTCGCTGAAGCCGAATATCACCCGCGGCCCGGATGGGGAGCTGCACCTGGTCTGGCTGGAAACCAAGGGATTTGACCAGTACCTGGTTTATTATGCCAGCACCGACCCCCAGATGGTAGCCCGACTGAGCCCGGTCACTCTTCGGGAGGCGATGAATTGGATCCTGGGGGCCACGGCTAGCCTTTCACTCATCCTTCTCTACCTCCCTCTCCTTCTAGCCTGGATAGTTCTGCCCCTTTTTGGGATACTGGTCTTTTATCTGGTGACCGGGAGCGGGGATTTATCCAAAATTAGTGCAAAATTTATCTTAGTGGCCGCTTCTCTATTCTATCTTTTAGCGGTGATGGCTTATCCTCCTTCCCGGGGGCAGGAATTGTGGTGGGAGGCCCGCTTGGAGATTGTAACTGGCGGGCTAGCCCTAGGGATAGCGGCCCTCTATCTCTGGCGCTCCCAGATCCGCTCCCTTCTCGCCACCTTCCTACTATTTGCTTTCTCCCAGGGTGTTCTTCGCCTTGCTTTCCATATCTTGTCCTCGCAGGGATACATCTTCTAGCCCGCCTCTTTTCAGGATTGCCGAAAATGGATATAATCCCACCTAAAACCAAGAGGAGGCAAGGCATGGGCCGCGGGTTGCTAATTACGGTTTTTCTTTTGGGTCTGACTGCCTGTGGGGGTGGGACTCCGGAGGGGGAGGAATCCCCAGTGAGGGAAGAGCAAACCCCTCGGGCAGAAGTGACACCCACCGGGTACATCAATGAAGAGCTGGGGTTTACCTGGGAACCCTACCCCGACTGGGTGGTGGAGGAGGGGGAAGGGGAGGTTGCATTCACCAGCCCGAATAATCTTTACTCCCTAAATGTAATGGTCTCGCCCTGGGGTGGGGAAGAGTTGCGGGATCTTATTGAGGCTTATCTTGCCACCCTGCAAGAAATCTATCCCGAGGCCCGAATCGCTATCCCCATCTTTTCTCAGCGGCTGGGCGGGGAGCAGGCGGTGCGCGTCCGTTTTAATTATCAAACTGAGGAGAGAAACCAGGCCCATGACCTAATCCTGGT
>JACPPX010000007.1 GCA_016190785.1 Chloroflexota bacterium | reverse complement strand
CTTCAATGGTAGTCGGCAGTTTGCCTCCACCAGATAACCCGGCACTGAAGGCAAAATAGAAGATCCCGACTACAACCTGGGCAAGGATAGAAAGGATGAAATAAGCCACCAAGTAAAGAAGGACCCGCAATAGTGAGCGCAGACGATTACCCTTGCTAATGATTCCCATGCCGACTTATACTTTTGCGGTTGGTTAACCGGAATTCAATCTCGGTCTTTTTAAGATGAATGAACGCCTTCCGATACTTTTCGAAAGGCGTTCTGCTGCCAAAAATTAATAGAATTCTCAGGTTCCCGGCCGTCCCGGCACCTGGTGGTGCTGGCGGCAACGGGCTTCGTAGGCCTCGGTGGCCCCCACTAGGATGATAGGATCGTTATAGGAGGCAGGGGAGCCGTTGATCAAACGCTGGGAGCGGCTGGCGGGAGCACCGCAGACCATGCAGATGGCCTGGAGTTTGTCCACCATCTCTGCCTGGGCCATCAGGCGGGGCATAGGCCCAAAAGGCTCCCCGCGGAAGTCCAGGTCCAGTCCGGCAACAATTACCCTTTTGCCGTCATCGGCCAGACTGCGGCAGACCTCGGGAAGGGCATCGTCAAAGAAATTTCCTTCATCGATAACCACTACCGTGGTCTCGGGCTGCAGGTGGTCTAAAATCTCCGGGGCGTTGGACACGGGCTGGGCATCGAAGTTCGCCCCGCTGTGGGAAGTAACCTTTTGCTCCGCATAGCGGTTGTCCAAGGAATGCTTGAAAACTTGGACTTTTTGCTTCGCGATCTGGGCCCGTTTCACGCGGCGGATGAGTTCCTCGGTCTTACCACTGAACATGCTGCCGCAGATAACTTCTAGCCAGCCGCCATCCTGGGCTTGAGGCACGGAGTTTTACCTTTCTGGGTTATGGACCAGTTTCAAAAAATGGGGAGATTACTTTGCCGCCGGCTTCTTTTCCGAAGGCTTCTGCACCGCCTTGCCCTTTTCTACGCGGCGCAGGAACCGCTCTACCTGGCCGGCGGTGTCCACGATCCGTTGCTCCCCAGTGTAGAAGGGGTGACAATTGGAGCAGATATCGGTATGGATCACCGGCACGGTGGCTCCAGTGGTAAAAGTATTGCCGCAGGAGCCACAGATGACCTGGGCCTGGGGATACCACTTAGGATGGATGCCCTGCTTCATTCTTCCACCTGGGAGTAGACGTTTACCCGCTTTCTTTCCCCGGGCAGGGTTTCGAATTTTACAAAGCCATCAATAGTAGAAAAGATAGTATAGTCTTTGCCTAGCCCCACATTTCGGCCGGGCAGAATGCGAGTACCGCGCTGGCGGATGATAATCCCCCCGGCCTTCACCGTCTGACCGTCAAATACTTTAACCCCCAGCCGTTGGCCTTGGCTATCCCGGTTGTTACGGCTAGAGCCTCCACCTTTCTTATGAGCCATCTTCCTTCACCTCCCAACTACTGTTCGCTTGCTTTCCTAGTCGCTGCCTTTTTTGTGGTCTTGCTTGCCGCTTTCTTGGGCTTTGCTTTCCTGGCCGGCGCTTTCTTCACCGCCGCTTTTCGTTCCGCGGGTCTGGCCGCTTTTGTCGCCGGCCGCTCTTCTATCTTACTCACCGTCCGGCCTTTGAGGATTATGCTTTCGATGAGGAGCTGGGTAAGCGGTTGGCGGTGGCCATGCAACTTCTTGTACCGCTTCTTGGGCCGATACTGGAAAGAGAGGACTTTTTCACCTTTTCCCTGAGCGGTCACCTTGGCCCGCACTTTAGCTCCGGCTACCACTGGCTGGCCCAGGCTCACATCACCACCACCGATGAGCAGCACCCGTTCTAGCTCCACCTTTTCCCCAACTTCTTGGGGGAAATACTCCACGCGGAGAGTCTGGCCGGGGACCACCCGATATTGTTTCCCTCCTACCTCAATGACGGCGTACACTTCCCTATCCTTCGGCACAAACTAAAATTATATTCAAGAAGTCGGATTTTGTCAAATTTTGACCCTTTACCTACCCTCATCCATTAGTTGCAGGAACACTTTCCGCTGGCGGGGACCATCAAATTCGCAAAGAAAAATCCCTTGCCAGGTACCCAGGGCTAATTTCCCTTTCTGAATAGGGACAATTGCTGAAGAACCGACGACCGCAGTTTTGATATGGCTATCGGCATTGCCCTCGGTGTGCTTATACTTCCCTTGGCGGGGGGCGAGTTTTTCTAAGAAATCGAGTATATCCTGGGCCACGCTGGGGTCATAATTTTCGTTGATCAAGATACCAGCGGTGGTGTGGGGTACAAATAGGTAAAGGACCCCCTCCCCGATTTTTGCCTCTTGCACCGCCTGTTCGATGCGTTCCGAAATGTCGATCAGCTGCGCCCGGGACTTGGTGGCCACCTCCAGTTGAGTGAGCATTTCATCCTCCTATTTTTCTATGGTCAGTAAATACGATACGAATTCCCTTGACACAATAGTTGCGATTGAATAGAATACCAAAGGCCCTTCACGGGGCGCATTCGTCTAGAGGCCTAGGACATTGCCCTCTCAAGGCAGAAACAGGGGTTCGAATCCCCTATGCGCCACCACCGCACTCAGTCCTGCGGTCATTTTCTGGCAAACGGAATGCCCCAAAGTCTAGAAGAAGAAATCGGCAAACTATTAGCCCAACACGGCTTGAGCCTGGCCGTGGCCGAATCCTGCACCGGGGGGCTCCTCGCTCACCGCATCACCAATATCTCCGGCAGTTCCCACTATTTCTTGGGCGGGGTGGTGAGTTACGCCAACGAAGCAAAAGAAATTTTGCTGGGAGTACCTCCTCAGACCCTGCAAAAACACGGGGCGGTGAGCGAAGAGGTGGCCAGAGCTATGGCCCAGGGGGCCCGCCGCCATTTCGGCTCTGATCTGGCTCTGGCTATCACCGGCATCGCTGGTCCGACGGGAGGGACCCCCGAGAAGCCAGTAGGGTTGACCCACATTGCTCTGGCAACCGAAACCGAGATACGAGCGGAAAAGCACATCTGGTCCGGGGATCGGCTGGCCAACAAGTCCCGCTCGGTAGAAGCTGCCCTGCGTTTGCTGCGGAGTTATCTTCAAGAACTAAAACGCTAGTCTTCTGGTTCGATCTGGCGAATCCCGTCAATCAGCCAGTGCTCCTGCTCCGCTGTCAACAATTGGAAAGAAGCCTCGTATTGGGGCAGAAAATCCTCGTCGTTTTCGTAAAAGACAAAGACCATGCCGTGGGCCGGCATATCCGGGAAATCACTGAGGAAGGAACGGGCGGAGTCATCTAGACCCAGGGCTTTCGCTTGATCAATAACTGCCGGATCCACCACTAGCTCTGCAGCCCCGACTTCATCCCCGGCCCGCAGGCGACGCAAAAATTCAAAAAGGCTGGCATAAAAACTGGGGCGGGTCACTTCCCAAAGCCGTTCATAGTAGGGTGCATCCTGGGGCAAACTGACCTGGGGGATATATAGGTCGGCTTGGCGCTCCCACAGGATTTCAAAGTAGCGGTGAGCGCAGGCATGGCACTCAAAGAACGGGTCCTCCTCCATAAAGGCCACACCCCAGGAACTACCCACGGTCCGGATCAGAGGGAGGTCATCAGCACCGAAGAAGACTTCCCCATCAGCGGTGATCCAAATATCCCGCCAGGGTGTCGGCCCCTCGGGCAGAGGCCAGATCGATGCCCAGGCTTCGTTTTCTTGGCGCAGGAGCAAAAAGTCGGGGGTCACGGTGGAGGCACCCACGACGGCGAAGATCACTCCCAGTTCGCCCTCTACCAGACGGGCTTCATTGACCACATCGCCAAAGGCGATTTCTTGGTTTTGCAAGGGGTGACCGATCCCCCCCCAGAAAATGCGGAGAGAGGAATAGCCATAGGCTCCGATATAAGTCTTGGGCTCCGTATCCAATTCCACCAGGCTTACCCCGATGAATATCTCCAGCCCCGCATCATCCATCATAGTTTGGAACTCCTCAGCCAACTCCCAATCAAAGAATTCATCTCGGTCGGGGCGGGCGAGATAGAGAGCCAGGGCTTCAGCCACTGCCTCTCCTTGCAGGGAAAAATCCAGGGTTGCCGCCTCATCCAGCATCTCCTGCACCTCCACCCGGAATGCTCCGACATCACGGGGTGGGGTTGGGGAGGGGGTGGAGGTAACCATCGGCGAGGGAGTAGCTCTCTGCACGGTGACAGCTCCCGGAGTGCAGCCCAGAAGCAGGGCGATGCAAGAAAGCAAGGAAATCGCTCTTATGAGATTGCTCACAATTTATCTCTCAGCATTCATTTTATCACGCTTTGAGGTCGAATGCCGAGCACATAAGCACAGCCCCGCTCCTTACTCAGAGAGCGGGGCCTATGTCACACTGGAGATATTCTGGCCTAGGCCGGGGCGACGATTTGCACCGGCTGGTTGACCCCGGTGACGTCTAAGGTGAAATGCCACTCCGCGGATGCCCCACCGCAGGTTCCGGAGAAATCCGAGACCTGCCTTACGGGGAAGCCGCCGTCCACCGCCACCCAAATATCATCGCGCGCTTCGGTAACTGTGCAGCCAAATCCCACCAGGGCGGAGAAGGTGGTGGAAGAGAAGTGGTTGGCCTGCACGCCGTTAATAGTCTCCACCCCAGTAAACTGTAAATCGGTAGCAGTCGAGTAGCTAAGCCCAAAAAACAGGCCGGTCAGATCCAAACCTGCGAATACAGAAGGATCCAAGCCAGGTACTTCTTGCCATTCCCCATCAGCCGAATCGCGAGTCCAGAGTGTGCCCTCGGTCTCAAGGTAAATCCACTCTGTGTAAGAAACCGAGCCCCCACTCTCTGTAGAGAAGATAATGTGCTGTGCCCGGGTGGGCCGGTTCTGCACTTCGCCCTCGCCGTGGAATGTGCCGGCAGTTACCGCTCCTGCAGATCCTCCCTCCCAGGACCAATCGAAGGAATATGAATAACTATCCAGGTTCTGCAGGGCTTCAATGTTCGACTGATAGGCTACTTCCTCCTGTGGTGTTTCCTCCACCACCTCCTCCGTAGGCGTGGCTGTGGGTTCCACCTCCGGCGGTGGTGGCGCCGCTCCTCCACAGGCCGCTAGGAAAAGACCAACAACCACCAGCAGGACAAGGCTAAACCATCCGATCTTGTGCATCAATCCTCCTTTTTGGGGGAATAGAATAAGTATACCCTAGTTCCTATTTTTGACAAAGAGACGCTCGATTATTCGCCTGGATTAAGTAACCGCCATTCGCCCTATGAACAGGAGGGCAATGCTGACTAACCCTATCCCCGCAGCGAGAAGTGAACCGCGGGCCCAGGGCTTTTTCCCCCGCCACCAATTATAAGCCCCCAGGAGAAGCCCCAGAGGAGGCAAGGCAAAGGAGAGAGCATAGAGGAGACGGTGGGGATGGGCCTCCCATTCCACCAGCAGCGGGCTGGCATTGAAGATCGAGGAGTAGGTCCCGCTGATGATTCCGATCAAAAGGATTAGGACAAAATAGCGGATGGTTATCCCCCCGAAGAGCAGGAGGGCAACCAGGGTGAAGACCACGGTAAGTTGGGTGTTGATGGAGCGGTCCAGGGTTTGGATAATGCTGTGGTTGACGATGCTGGGCAAGGGTTCCCCGGCGCGGCGGCGGGAGTTCTCCCGGATGCGGTCGAAGACCACAATCGTGTCGTGGACCGAGAAGCCGATCACCGTCAGCAGGGCGGTGAGGAAAAGGGCATCTACTTCCAGTCCGAAAAGGACCCCAAAAATGGAGGCCAGACCCAAAACCACAAAGACATCGTGAAGCATAGCCACGATGGCGCAGGTTCCAAAGCGTATGGGGTTGGGCACATGGCGGAAGGCCCAGGAGATATAGAGCAGGATAGCAAATGCAGCCAAACCCACGGCCCATACCGCCCGCTGCTGCACCTCCTGGCTTACCGCGGGACCTACTGCCTCGAAACGGAGTTCCTCAAAATCTCCGAATTGCTCCCGTAGGCTGTCTTCGATGGCCTGTTTGGTGGGAGAGTCCAAGAACTTGCTGCGCACCAAAAAGATCCTCTCCCCCGAGGTCTGGACCAGGGTGTCCTGGAACCCAAAACTGTCGAAGACCTCCTTCATCTCTCCCGGCCCGGGGACATCGGTCCCTTTGTACTCTAATTCCAGAAGAGAACCTCCGGTAAAATCGATGGAGAGAGGCAACCCGTATAGAGATAAGGAAATGATCCCCGGGATCACTATCAAAGAGGAGAGTAGGAAATACCAGTATCTTTTGCCGACAATATCCCACATGCCTATATCTCCGCCGAGGGCCACAGGATCTGGGCTTTAGT
>JACPPX010000033.1 GCA_016190785.1 Chloroflexota bacterium | reverse complement strand
GTGTTGACCCCTTCCAAACTCTACCCGTCACCTCGGGAAAAGCCTATTTCCGATTGCATGATCGGGGAGGTTCCCGGTATCCTACACTGCCATCGATTTACGCCAGTTAGCGGCTTGGTGCGCGGAGTATTCTGAGGTATACTGTTTATTCAATAACCTCTACATGTATGATGATGCCCAGAAGTTTCAGAAGTTAATAGAAGGGGTGAAAGATGGAGATTAAACTACGCAATGCCTGGGCCGAAGATCTCCCCGCCATCCACCGCCTGGCTGAGGAATTAAGACAGGAGTTGGAGATCACCCTCCCGGCCAGCGAGCGCCGGTTTGAGACCTGTTTCCTCTCCGCCCTCACCGATCCCCACTCCCGGATCTTGATTGGTGAGATAGACGGGAAGGTGCAAGGTTACCTCTCGGTGTGGAGGAGGACCAGTCTCTCCCATGTCGGCCCCGCGGCCTTCATCGATGACCTGATCGTCTCCAAAGAAGCCCGGGGCCTGGGTTTGGGCAAGGCCCTCATCCAGGAAGCGGTGCGCTACGCCCGGGAATGGGGCTGCGTGGAAATTGAGGTCTCCTCCACCCCCGAAAATGATGCTGCACTGGGGCTTTACCGCGACCTTGGTTTCCAGGAGCGGGGACCTCTCCTCGAGCAAGATCTGCACGCCTGAAAAGCCCCTCCGGATTCATCCTCTGACCAGCCTCGGCTCACCCCGCAAGTTTGAGGGGTATTTATCTCTGGGAAATGGCAGCCCCCTCGTGGGGTGATATAATCTATACTCCGAAAAAGTGCGCACCCCCCTTATCGCCGGCAATTGGAAGATGCACCGCCGCATCTCCGAAGCCCTGGGACTGGCCCAGACCCTAGCCGAGTCCCTTTCCGGCACATCATCCCCCGGGCGAGAAGTGGTAATCTGTCCCCCCTTCACCGCCCTCCTCGCTGTGCGGGAAGTGCTGAAGGGCAGTAGCATAATTCTGGGGGCCCAGAACCTGTACCCCGAGCCGGAGGGGGCTTATACCGGGGAGATCTCCCCCACTATGCTGGCTGATCTGGGCTGCCGATATGTAATATTAGGGCACAGTGAACGTCGCCAGCACCTGGGGGAGACGGACGAATTCATCAATCGCAAAGTCCAGGCCGCCCTAGCCAATGGCCTCCGCCCTATCCTCTGCGTGGGGGAGATTCTGGAGCAGCGGGAGAGGGGACAAGAGGTGGGAGTAGTGGCTACCCAGTTGCGGGGTTGCCTGCAAGGAGTACAGACTAGCCAGATGGGGGAAGTGGTAATTGCTTATGAGCCAGTATGGGCCATCGGCACCGGGAAGAATGCCACCCCCGAGCAGGCCCAAACCATGCACCAAAATATTCGACAAGTGTTGCAAAGCCGATTCGGGGAAGAGGTGGCAAATAATACTCGCATCCTCTACGGGGGAAGCGTGAAAGCGGATAACATCGATAGCCTGATGGCCCAGCCGGACATCGATGGCGTTTTGGTGGGTGGGGCCAGTCTGGATGTGACAAGTTTCATCCGCATAGTGAATTATCAGCCGGCATAGATGGTCGTTTATCTCGCCAAGAAGTGAGGCCCAGTTTGGCCACAAAACAGGCAAAAAAAACAAGAAAGCCTGAGCCAGAAAAAGAAGAGGGAAAGCACGAGGTCAACCCCGACCTGACCTGGGAGGAGTTGGAGAAGGGTACTCGTCCCGGGGATAAATATGTGCGCATCCACCGCCCCTATGCCCGGCTTTTGCGCCGCCTGGCTCCAGACTATCTTTTGGCCACGGAAAAAGTCTACGAGCCTAAGGATCTCCCCGGGCGGATTTGGTCTCTACTTCACTTTATAGCCATTGGCCGCCCTCTCCCCAGTGCTGCAGAGATACATGAGCGGCTAGGCAAGGCCAAGGCCCTGGCTATCTTCGCCTCCGATGCCCTTTCCTCCAACGCCTACGCTACCGAAGAGATCCTGCTCGTCCTGGTTCTCGCCGGAAGCGGAGCCCTGGGACTCTCCCTCCCCATTGCTTTAACCATCTCCCTGGTCCTAGCCATGGTTGCTTTTTCCTATCGCCAAACTGTCCAAGTTTATACCAAGGGTGGCGGCTCGTATACGGTGGCTAAAGAGAACCTGGGCACTCTGCCTGGCCTGGTGGCTGCCGCCGCCTTGCTTATTGACTATGTGCTCACCGTGGCCGTCTCTGTCGCCGCGGGGACCGCGGCCCTTACCTCTGCCCTGCCCCAACTCTACGAGCAGCGGATCTTATTGAGTTTGTTATTTATCCTTCTTATCACTCTGGGCAACCTGCGCGGCATCCGCGAATCAGGAAATATCTTTGCCTTACCCACCTACTTTTTTATTTTCAGCATGGCGGGGATGATCCTAGTAGGTCTCTTCCAAGCGACAACCGGAAATATAACTCCCAGCGCACCCCAGGAAGCAATAGCGGGAAGCGAGCCCTTGACTTTCTTTCTTATCCTGCGCGCCTTTTCCTCGGGGAGCGTGGCTATGACCGGGACGGAGGCCATCGCCAATGGAGTCCCGGCCTTTAAGCCCCCAGAAGGCAAAAACGCAGCCATCACTCTTTTCTGGATGGCAGCCATCTTGGCCACATTTTTCGTAGGGCTAACCTTCCTGGCCCAAGCCTATGGCATCGTACCCAGCGAGACAGAAACCGTGGTCTCCCAACTGGCGCGAGGGATATTTGGGGAGGGGGTACCCTACTTTATGATCCAGGCCAGCACCATGCTCATCCTGGTGCTGGCTGCCAACACCAGTTTTGCTGGCTTTCCTCGTCTTGCCTCCGTCCTAGCACTAGACCGCTTTATGCCTCATCAAATGTCCTTCCGAGGGGAACGACTGGCTTTCTCCAGAGGTATTGTAGTTTTGGCGATTCTTGCCGGAGTTCTAATTGTCGCGTTTGGAAGCAGCACCCACGCCCTGATCCCCTTATATGCAGTGGGGGTTTTCCTGTCCTTCACCCTTTCTCAGTCGGGGATGGTGGTTCGCTGGTGGCGACTGCGCAGCCCGGGTTGGAAGAGGAGTGTCTTGATTAACGGCAGTGGGGCGGTCCTCACCGGGATAGTGCTGATAGTGGTGGCATCTACCAAGTTTGCTGGGGGGGCTTGGATCGTGATTCTCCTCGTCCCCCTTCTGGTGCTCCTCTTCCTTGGCATTAGCCTTCATTACCGCAATGTGGGCGAACAACTCCGACCCTCTCGTGAAGCAATTATCTTAAACCCGGCCACAGTGCGCCAAAAGGTGATAGTCCCCATCGCCGATGTCAACCAGGCTTCGCTGCGAGCGGTGACTTACGCCAAATCAATCTCCGATGATGTGATCGGGGTCCATGTCACCGACGAACCTCAGGAAGCAGAGGCCATCCGCAAAAAGTGGCGGGAGTGGGAGTGGGACACCCCTCTCGTTATTTTGGAGTCTCCCTATCGTTCTCTGACCCCGCCTTTGCTGACCTATATCGAGGCCCTGCAGAAAGAGAATCCGGAGGGGTTTGTCACCGTGGTGGTGCCGGAGTTCATCCCCGCTCATTGGTGGGAGAATTTCCTCCACAACCGCAGCGCCGAGCGTCTCAAAAAAGCGGTGCTTTCCATGCCCAACACAGTGGTGATCGATGTCCCCTACCAGTTGCAACGCTAGGAGATTATCCCTTTGAAGAATATACTACTGGCCCTCAGCGGGGAGGCCATTGATCAGGAAGTAATCGAACTGGGGTGTACCCTGGCCCGAAAACACAAAGCCCAGGTCTTCGCCCTGTATATCATCGAAGTCCCCCAAACCCTACCCCTCACCGCCACCGTTCCCGAAAAGTCGGAGAAGGGAGAACTGGCCCTGGGCCAGGCCGAGAATTTGGCGGAGAAGGCCGGCTGCACCTTACAAACTGACCTCTTACAATGCCGCCAGGCCGGTCCGGCCATCGTGGATGAGGCTAGGGAGAGAAAGGCGGAGCTCATCATCCTGGGGGTGACCTACCATACCCGGCTGGGGGAATTTGACCTGGGGGAGGCAGCAACCTATGTCCTAGAAAACGCCCCGGTCAAAGTTTGGCTCTGTCGAGAAGAAAAGGGGGAAGAAGAATGAGGGTGGTCATCCTGGGATGTGGGCGGGTAGGGTCCCACCTGGCCAAAATGCTGGTGGCCGCAGGGCACCAGGTGGCAATCATCGACAAAAACTCGGCGGCCTTTAACCGCCTCCCCAGCGACTTCCCGGCAAATATGGTTCTGGGCAATGGGATTGATGAGGATGTCCTCAAACGGGCCGGGATCGAGAAGGCCGATGCCTTTGTGGCTACCACCAACGGAGACAATACTAATGTCATGTCCAGCCAGATCGCCAAAGAGATATTCGGGGTGAAAAAGGTCATCGCCCGCATCTACGACCCCTTGCGCGAAG